>CALICC010000110.1 GCA_938049325.1 uncultured Ilumatobacter sp.
CCCAGACGACACCGACCGGTGTCGGTTCGGTGACCGTCGAATCGGATGACGTCGAGCTCGACGTCGACCTCGGCTTCGCTCGGCCCTCGACCATCGGCGACTTCGTCTGGAGCGACCTGGATGCCGACGGCACCTTCGATGCTGGAGAGCCCGGCATCCAGGGCGTCACCGTCAACGTGCTCGATGCCGGTGGCAGCATCGTTGGCACCGACACGACGGACGCCAACGGCGCCTACTCGATCAGCGGTCTCGCTCCCGGTGCGTACACGGTCGAGGTCGACCCGTCGACCGTTCCGGCAGGCGCCAACTCGGGCACGCAGCTCGTCGCATCGCCGGGTGTGCCGACGACGATCTCGCGGAATCTCACGTCGGGCACCGACGTGACCGACGCTGACTTCGCCTTCTTCACGACGGCAACGATCGGCGACATCGTGTGGCACGACTCGAACGCAAACGGTCTCCAAGACGACGCTGCCCCGACCGAGGCATGGCTCGATGCCGTCGACGTTCAACTCGTCAACCCGGGTGACGGCTCGATTCTCCAGACCGCCACCACGGTCGATGGTGCCTACGCATTCACGGGAGTCGCTCCCGGGACCTATGAGGTCCGTGTGGATCCAGCAACGCTCCCGGCCGGCTACTCGTCGACGACGGGCAACAACCCGACCACACTGACGGTCCGATCCGATGAGGCTGTCGACACCGTCGACTTCGGCTACGCCCAGCTCACGGGTGGCGCCATCGGCAACGAGATCTTCGACGACCTCAACGGTGACGGCGTGCGCCAAGCCGGCGAGCCTGGCCTCGACGTCACCGCCGAGCTGTGGCGCGACGGTTCGTTCGTGGAGAGTCGCCCGACCACAGGCGGCGCGTACAACTTCGTCAACCTGGCACCCGGTGATTACGAAGTGCGCATCGACCCGGCGACGATTCCGGCGAACTACGCGCCGACCACAACCGGCGGGAACACACAGAGCTACACCATCCTGTCCGGCGATGCTCCGATCACGACAGCCGACTTCGGCTATGTCGCCCCGGCGACCGTTGGCGACTTCATCTGGAGTGACCTCAACGGTGACGGCGTGCAAGATGCCGGCGAGCCCGGCCTCGGCGGCATCACCGTCGAACTTCGTGATGGCGGCGGGAACGTTGTCGACTCCGCGATCACCGCATCGGACGGTAGCTACTCACTGACTGCCGCTCCGGGTGACTACGACGTTGTCGTCGTTGCCTCCACGGTGCCGAACGGCGCCAACTCGGGCGTGCAACTCACCGCGACGACACCTCCCTCGATCCCGGTCACGCTCACGTCCAACGCGACGCTGACCGATGCCGATGTCGGCTACGTCACCACCGCCTCGATCGGCGACACCATCTTCAACGACCTCGACGGCGACGGCATCCAAGATCCGGGCGAGCCTGGACTGCCCGGTGTGATCGTCGAGCTGTTCGACGGCGTCAGCACGGTCACCGTGACGACCGGTCCGAGCGGGGACTACATCTTCGACGGCCTCACACCTGGCGACTACTCGGTGTCGGTCGACGCAACGACCCTCCCGGCCGGTGCCTTCCCGACCACGAGTGCAACGCCGGTCGACGTGACCGTGGTATCGGATCAGGTCGTCGACAGTGTCGATCTCGGCTACACCACGCCCGGCACGATCAGTGGCGAAGTGTTCTCCGATGAAGCCGTCGACGGTGTCCAGACCGGCGATCCGACGATCGACGGCATCACCGTTGAATTGCTCGACGACGGCGGCATCGTGGTCGATACGGCCGTGACCGTGGGTGGCATCTACACCTTCGCAGGTGTCGCTCCAGGCGATTACACCGTTCGCCCCCAGCTTCCAGCAGGCTCGACCTTGACCATCCCGAACGCGGGCTCCGATGACACGATCGATTCCGACATCGTGCCTGCGACGGGCGAGTCGGACGTCATCACCATGACGAGTGGCGCGAGCGTCGGCAACGTCGACGTGGGCATCTACGAACCCGGCCAGTTCGGCGACACCGTCTTCGTCGACCTCGACGCCGATGGCGTGCAAGACAGCGATGAACCCGGCCTCGGCGGCGCTTTCGTCACCGTTCGCAACTCCGGCGGGACCGTGGTCGCCACTGCAACCACGCTCGCCGACGGCACGTACAGCATCGACGTCGGTCCGGGTGACTACACCGTCGACGTCGGTCTGCCCGCCGGCTACGCACCGGGAACGACGCAGTCGGTCACGGTCACCTCCGGCTCGAACGATGACACCATCGACTTCCCGGTGGTTGGCGCCAGCGGCCTCGCTGGTTCGATCATCTACGACGTGTCGAACGACGGTTCGCTCGACGCCGACGACCCGGGTCTGGGTGGCATCACCGTCACAGCAACGTGGGACGGCCCGAACGGACCGATCGACTTCACCACCACCACGCTGCCAGACGGGTCATACGTCTTCACCGACCTGCCGCCCGGTGACTACACCGTCGCGGTTGATCCCTCCACCCTGACCGACGGCATCGTCGACCCAACCGTCGACCCGGACGGCGTGCTCGATCTCGGAACCGCCGTGACCGTCGCAGGTCCGGTTGTTCAGGGCGTCGACTTCGGCTTCAGCGGAACAGCGAGTCTCGGCGACAACGTATTCGTCGACACGAATGGCAACGGCGTGCTCGATGCCGGAGAATCCGGTGTTGCCGGGGTCAGCGTCAGCGCCACCGTGCTCACCGCTGGCGGCGTGATGGTCTACACCACCGTCACCGACGCCAACGGCAACTACGTGTTCGAGGATCTCCCGGCGGGCACCTACGTGATCGTCATCGATCCGTCCACCGTGCCTGCAGGTATGTCCGTGTCGCTTCAGGAGATCATCGTCACGCTGGTGCTCGATGGTGTCGATCTCTCGGCTGACTTCCCGGTCGAGCTGATCGATGGCCCCGATGCCTTCGACGACCAGGTGACGACGCCGTCCTCGACCTCGGTTGTGGTCCCCGTCCTGACGAACGACGCCGTCCCTCCTGGGATGACCGTGGTCGTCACCGAAACGACGCTGCCGGGACACGGCATTGTGGTCGTCAACGACGACGGCACCATCACCTACGTTCCCGACGACGGATTCACGGGGACCGACACGTTCGACTACACGATCTGCGACTCTGCCTCTGTGGCCGTGGCGGCCGCAGGCCAGTTCAGGACCAGTGACTTCATGCTGGCTCAGTCGGCGCCAGGCCAAGTCTGTTCGACTGCGACCGTGACCGTGACGGTCACGGCGCCGACGACGCCGCCGGTGCCGCCCACGCCGCCGACGACCCCAGGAGCGCCCGGCACCCCTGGAACCGTTCCGACCACGCCGGGTACACCGGCCGCCCCCGGAGACTCCGGCACGCCGAGCAGCACCACTGGATCGATCCCGAGGACGGGTTCGGAGATCGGCAACTTCCGCACGATCGGCTCGATCTTGACGTTCGCCGGTCTCGGACTCTGGCTGATCAGTCGTCGCCGTCGAGATGACGGCGATGGCAGTGGGTCATCTCCGATCACGCACAGCAACGCTTGGCCGGCGCCGAGCCTCTGACGCGACGCAAAGAGCCGGAAGCGATTGGTGAGTGGTGGGCGTCGGAACCTCGGTCTCGAGCTCACACTTATCGGCGGGCCCAGGTGTATTCGCCGGGCACGGTGAGGTCCCCGATGCGCAGCGTGCCGACGGTGTCGACCCAGACTCGCAGATCGGGGTCGACGAACCACGCCGACTGGGCAGGTCCGGGCAACGTGATCCCGGAGAGTGATGATCCGCGTCCGTCGCCGTTGTTGTTCCCGAAGTCATCGAGTTTCCCCGAGAAGACGCTGTCGGACCCGGGCTCGTGCACCGCGATCTCGCCGGCGATCGGTTGACCCGCGAATCGCAATGCGTCGAAGCCGCTCTCATCGAAGAGGCCGAAGTTGCGCGAGAACAGTGTCGTGACGCGTTGGTCGCCGGCGTCGACGTCGAACACGGACAGCGTCCACACTCGCTCGAGCGATCCGAGGATCGCGAAACGTGTTTCGCTGATCCACATCACATCCCATGAGGTGTCCCACTGGGTCTTGAGGCGGCGCACCACCGTCAAGAGTTCGTCGTCGACCGCGTCGGTCACGGCAATGGCGCCGTCAGAGCCTGCGCTGACACGGAACGCACCGGAAGGGCTGTACACGGGCGCCGCACCGTAGACCGGCGGAGATGTCACCGCCGCCGGCTCCGGAAGCCGAGTTTCGAGCACGGTGCCGACGATCGGTGAACAGCACAGTCCGACGTAGGCCACCGATTCATCGGGAGCGACCGACACGTGTGCGACGGCGTTCGGTCCGTCTCCGACGTCTGGCGCGTCGTCTGGGTCCGGACCGTCGAAGATCACAACCGGATCGAGACTCGACGACGTCGCCGGAACGTACACGGCGTCGCCGTCGGTGTTGATCGCGACCAGCGGTGCGAGAGCGGGATCGGGGATTGATGCCTCGGCTCGCGGATCGATCACGCTGAACGTGGACGCATAGCGATCGAAGACGATCAAGCGACCGTCTTCGAGTACGTGTTCGATCTTTCCGTCAACAGCTTCGCCGACCTCGACCGACCCGTCCGGAAGGAGGTGGATCGGAACATCGCGGGTGCCGCCACTGTGTAGTGGGTTGAACACGAACACAGCGCTCCCATCGGCAACCTCGAAGATCCTCGGAACTACGTCGATGCCTTCGGGAAGTGGGCGAGTCCACGTCTGCGAGACGCCGTCACCGACTCCCGTGATCACCATCTCGTCGTCGGTGAGTTCGATCCCGAATCGCCTGTCGGGCGGGGCGATTTCGTTGCCGGACGAGTCGATCCAGGGGATCGTCGGCTCCACAACCGGATCGAACAGCACCCGAGACTCACAGCATCGCGTCGCGACGAGCCCGCGCCGCCCCGGACGCAACACGTCTTCGGGATCGATCCACGTCTCGAATGTCGTGATCAATTGACCGGAGTCGCGGCCGGCCATTTTGATGGCTGAAACCCGCCGGGCAGGGACACCGTCGATCGGTACATCCAGCGGAATCCACGAGACGTAGCCGATGTCGTCGGGCCCGACCGCAACCACTCGTGGATCCGATTGCACATCCCCGAGGTCGAGCCGGAAGTTCGAATCGGTCTGGTCGTACACGACGACGAGGTCCTCGACGAGCGCAACGAGGGTGCCGTCGCTCAGCGTTGCGAACGTCGGGCAGGCTTCCACCGCAGACGCGCCGTCGCACTGAGGGAGATCCCGGCTCGAGACCGACCACTGGTCGTCGCTCGGTTCCGACGGATCACCCGCCACGAGCGAGGTCGTGGTCGTATCAATCACCGTCGAGGCCAGAGGCACACTCGTCGATGGCAAGACAGTGGTGGTCGGCGAGACCGCGATCGTCGAGGTCGTGGCGTCGCTCGCCGTGTCGGGCTGAGGGGTCGCGCTCGGCACGGAGGCCGCGGTTGTCGTGCGTGACGGCGCAATCGTGGTGGTGGTCGAGAGGTCGGTACCGCTGCCGGCGAAGAGTTGGTCGTTCTGGCCGTTGCGATTGAGGCTCGTTGCGGTTGCGGCGACGGCGATCAGGCTGAGCGCGGCGATCGAGCCGCCCACAGCGTTGCGTCGACGTCGCCGTACGGCGGCCCGTTCGGCGACCGCGGCCAGCTGTGCGAGGTCGCCGGGTGGAGGCGTGGGATCGTGAAGTTCGTCAAACATGGTCGCCCTTTCAGCCCGGGGTGGCCTCGGTTGCCTCGGTCGGGACGAGGTCCCCGAGTTGGGTACGGAGTTGAGCGAGGCCACGTGACGTCGCGCTCTTGATGGTGCCGATCGAGCACTTCAGCGCAGTGGCGGTTTCGGCTTCGCTCAGGTCGAGGAGGTGTCGCAGCACCACGGCCTCGCGCTGACGGCGCGGGAGAGCTCGCAGTGCTCGAACAAGATCATCGCGTTGGCCGGCGAGAAATTTGTCGGAGAGTGCTGACGTTGGTGCTTCGGCTTCGTGAGGTTCGGCGGAGAGCACGGAGCGTTGACGTTTCCGCCACCGATCGATGGCTGCGTTCGTCGACACTCGCGCCGCCCACGGCACCGGGTGGAGCTTGACGGTCCGCCACTTGATGAGCGCCTTGGCGAGCGTGTCCTGAGCGCAGTCTTCGGCGTCGGTTCGCTCGCCGAGCACGGCGAACGCCGCCCGGTACGCGACGCCGAACATCTCGTCGAAACGAGAAACGAAGTCGTCGGGTGCCTCCACGGTCGTTCAACGTATGAGCAGGCCAAAAGGTTGCTCGCGCGGCGAGCCGTGGGCCGCCGGGAGGAAAGTTCGGCTCACAGCTCGACGCCGTTGCTGAGCTCGGCGGCGAACTTCGGTCGGTCGGCGTCGGTCCGCGCGGCGAACTGGGGCAATCCGAGGCGACCGAGGACGGTGTTGGTCGATTCGGGTTCATCTGTCGTGCCGGACAACCCCACGAGCGTTGGGCCTGGTGGCGCGGTGGTTGCGGGATTGGGCGTGTCGCCCCAGTCGATGAAAAACGGGATCAGCCGGTCGCCGGACGGGAACGTGAGGCGCCAGTGCAACTCGACGCCGTCGGCGCTCATCCTGGTCATGCTGACGACCGGGCCCGTCTCATGACCCGCGTCTGACGCGGCTGCGATCAGCTCCTCGATCGTGTGTCCCGGAGCGGGTCGGACAGCGAACGTGACGAGCTGCGACTGACCGAGATCATCGATGCCGAAGGGGCGTGGACCGGGCGGTTCGGGCTGCTCAGGATCGGCTGCGATCAGTTCGAGATAGCTGTCGCCGAGCGCAACGAGCGCGTTGTGCGTGCCGAGACCCAGGTGTTGGCCACCGAACACGGGACGCACACCGAGCGCTGCTTCCATTCGGTCGCAACCCGTCGTGAGGTCGGCCACGAACAGAACCAGATGGTCGATGACGGCCAGGTGTGCGCTGCTCACGGGTGGAACCGTTCGACGACCTCGATGAATCGGTCGACATCGTCGTCGGCGATCTCGAGACTCAGCGCGATGAACCCGCGCCGGGCCAGATACCAGCCGGCCTCGAGGCAATGGAAGAAGAAGAGCTCCTTGAGGCGGTCGTCGGCGCCGACGAGGTCGTGCGCTGACGTCACCGGCCCACGCGTTCCGTGGACGTTCATCAACGATCCGACGCCGCTCACGCACCGCTCGACACCGAGCGCCGCAAATGTGGCATTGAGGCGCTCGCGGAGCTGTTCGCCACGCGCATGGTTCGCTGCGAGTGCGTCGGGTGTGAGGAGTTGCTCGAGCGCCGCCACGCCTGCCGCCATGGTCGCGACGTTGTTGTTGAACGTGCCGGCATGGCCGAGGGTGCCTCCCTGTGCCGGATCGAAGTGGCGCATCACCGCGCTCGACCCACCGAACGCACCGAACGTGAGCCCACCGCCCAGGTATTTGCCGAGTGTGGTCAGGTCGGGCGTGATGCCCAGACGGGCTTGGGCTCCGCCGGGTGAGAAGCGAGACGTCATCACCTCGTCGAAGATCAGGACGGCACCGTGTTCGTCGCAGGCGTCGCGCAACGCTACGAGGAACGCAGAGTCTCCGGGAATGCAGCCCGCCGAACCTTGCATTGGTTCCACCAGCACCGCTGCGATCTGTCCAGCGTGCTCGTCGAACGCGGCGGTCACCTCGTTGGTGTCGTTGTAGTCACACAGCACCCAGTCGTGCGGCACGTTGACGGCGCTCACGTCGGACCCGAACGTGATCACCCCGCCGTGGTAGCCGTGGCGGAACACGATCACCTTCGATCGGCCGGTATGGGTTGTCGCGGCAGCAAGCGCCATCAGGTTCGCTTCGGTCCCCGAGTTCGTGAAGCGGATCTGCTCGATCGAATCGAAACGCGAGGTCAACAACTCGGCGAGGCGGACCTCGTCGGGGTGAACCGAGCCGAGCGCCCACCCGCCGTCGAGGGCGGCACGTGCTGCAGCCAACACGGGCGCGGGGGAGTGTCCGAGGAGACCTGCGGTGTAGTTGCCGAGCAGATCGACGTACTCGTGACCGTCGACGTCGTGCAGGAACTTCCCGTCGGCGCGGGCAACGCGAAACGGGAAGGGATCGAAGTGCAACACCGACCGCGTATTGCCTCCCGGCAGCACCGCTCGTGCCCGAGCGTCCCACTCGGCGCTCGTCGGGTTGGCGTCGGCGTAGCGCAACCGAGCTTCGGCGACGGCGGCATCGAGGTCCATCGACTCATCTTCGCGCTCGCCGGTCGCCTACGTTCGACCACATGAGCGAATCAGAGTTCTCCGGCAGGGTCGCGATCGTGACGGGATCCTCCAGCGGTATTGGCGAAGAAACGGCGCGCCGCCTCTCGGCGCTGGGTGCCACCGTGGTCGTCAACTCGTCGTCATCGGTCGAGGCGGGCGAGGCGATCTCGGCCGAGCTTCCAGGCGAATCCACGTACATCCGGGCCGACATCGCCGATCAAGCGCAAGGTCACGCGTTGATCGACCAGACGATCGAGCGGTACGGGCGACTCGACTTCCTCGTCAACAACGCGGGATGGACGACTTCGGTGGCTCACCACGAGCTCGATGCGCTGACCGACGAGATCTTCCAGAAGACGTTCGACGTCAATGTGTTCGGCACCTGGTGGCTCACGAAGTACGCGATTCCGCACCTCCAGAAGTCCGATGACGCAAACATCATCAACATCACGTCGATCGCAGGTGTGCGCCCGGTCGGTTCGTCGATGGCCTACTCGATGACGAAAGCTGCGCTCAATCACATGACGTTGCTTCTTGCCAAGTCGTACGGGCCGATTCGGGTCAATGCCGTCGCGCCGGGCCTCGTTCGGACTCCCTGGACGGAGGACTGGGAGGATCAGCATGCCGGTGTGGCTGCGATGGCTCCGGTCCCGCGTTCCGCAACGCCCGAAGACTGCGGCGAAGCGGTGCTCGCGTTGCTGCGGAACAAGTACGTCAGCGGCGAGATCTTCGTCGTCGACGGTGGCCTGACTCAGCGCATCTAGCGCGGCGCGAGTCGGCGCAGTCGCGTACTCTCGCGGGATGGTCACACGGCTCAAGGTTGCGGTTCTCGCGGCGCTCGCGCTCGGTCTGTCGGCGTGCGTGCCGTGGTGGAATCCGCCGGCAACCGTGTCGGGACTCACGGTCACCTGGCCCGAGGCGTTCGAGTTCGACGACGATGAGGAGATCGCCTTCTACCTCGTCGAAGTCGCGGGAAGGCTGTCGGCGGTCACCGGCACACAGTGCACGTTGACCGGTCTCGCGTCGGGCACGGACTACTCGGTGCGGGTCACGGCGATGGACACCGCGGGTGAGTACAGCGGAGACATCAATCCGGCGCTCGCCGTGCTCGGGTCGCGCAACGTGACCGTCACGACGCCGGCAGGCGGGCTTGGAGAGAGCACGCCGCGCTGCACCGCGAACGTCGACTCGGACGGCGACGGACTTCCCGACCTGGTGGAGACGGACACGTCGGTCTTCGTCGGAATCCAAGACACCGGTACATCGCCGAATTCCCCCGACACCGACGGCGATTCGATTCCCGACGGTCACGAGGTGCTCGGCGTGAACGGACTCGACTTGCCGGCCATGGGCACGAACCCGCTGCGCGTCGACGTGCTGGTCGAGTTCGATTGGATGGACGACGACCAATCGCAGATGGTCAATGAGCCGTGGTACGACGAGTTCGGTCGGGACGGTTGCGGGCAACACTCGCACCGCCCCACCGTGTCGGTCATCAACAGCATCCGCATCGCGTTCGCGTTTGCGCCGACGACCAACGCGAACGGGTCGACGGGGATCAACTTCATTGCCGACTATGGGCAAGGGGGTGTCTTCACGGGCGGCAACCGTGTTGCCGACGCCGACGGATTCATCAACGGAGGTATCGGCGGGCCCGAGTTCCTCGCGCACAAAGC
>CALICC010000111.1 GCA_938049325.1 uncultured Ilumatobacter sp.
CGAGGTCGAGGTCGACGAGATCACGATCTACGACGAGCGCGCCGAAAATGTCGCGACCGACGCACCGAACGACGTGGCCGACGAGAATGCAGATACCCCAGCCGAATCGACCGTTGCCGACGACATGGCTGAAGGAGACGCCGCTGAGGGAGAGGTCGCTGAGGATCACGCCGAGGACGTCGAGGTGGTCGATGACGCAGCCGACACGGCAACCGACGACACGATCGACGAGGCGACGACCGATGACGCCGTCGCAGACGACGACTCCGGCCAGGATGCAATCTGGGAGACGGCGAGCTCAAACGACTCCGTCGACCCTGACGACGGGTCGGTCGACGATGTCGTCGTCGACCTGTTCGCCCGCCTGCGCGCCGACACCGATGTCGACAGCAGCGACGAGCCTGCGGTCGACGGCGAAGACGGCGACAGCGATGAGGAAGGTGGCGTCGCCGATGCTTCCGTTTCGGACGACTCGTCGCCCGACACCGTCGATCCGTTGCTCAGCGTCGATCCGATCATCAACCTCGACGAAGCGGCACCCGAACCAACTGCCGACGTCGACGCCGATGTGAGCGAGCTCACCATCTTCGACCAGCGCAACGCCGACCTCACGCCGCTGATCGTCGCGAGTGCCCGCAAGCTCAAGCGCGTGTTGGCCGACGAGCAGAACGAGGTGCTCGATGCGCTGCGACGTAGCGATCCGGTCCGCACGCTCGACGATCTGCTCCCGTGGGCGTCGGATCACGCCGACCGATACTCGTCGATGATCGCCGACGACCTGCTTCTCGCCGCCAACTCGGGAGCGGCGATGCTCAACACCGAGCGCGTGACCAAACTGAGCAAGTCGGCCGGAAAGCACGCGGTGGCCGAAGCCTCGGCGATGATCGCTCAATGGTTGGTCGATCCGTTGCGCGACCGCCTCGAACGCTGTGTCGCTGATGGCGACGGCGACAACCCGGCGATCACCAAGAAGGTGCGCGCGGTGTACCGCGAGTTCAAGACACAGCACATTGACGAGCAGCTCGACGATGTGCTGCGCGCCGCACACGGACAGGGTGTCCTCGCCGGACTCGAGCCCGACACGCCGGTCGAGTGGACACCCGACCCGGCGCATCAGGCGTGTGCTGATTGTGACGACAATCGGCTCGCTGGCGTCGTCGCAGCCGGGCAAGCATTCCCCACCGGTGACATCAGCACGCCCGCGCATCCAGGGTGCCGCTGCATGTTGATCCCGACTGGGCGGTAATCTGAGCGCCAATGCGGCGCTCCTCAGACCTCCCGGTCGAACTTCCGCGGCGGCGCATCACTGGCCGCGGCGTTCTCATCGTTCTCGGCGGCTTGCTGCTGTTCGTGTTGATCTTCGGGCGCGCGATCGCCCGGTTCTACATCGACTACCTCTGGCATGACGCGCTCGGGCGTAACGACGTGTTCTGGGGTGCGATCGCCGCCAAGGCAACGCTGTTCTTCGGATTCTTCGCGATCTTCGTCGTGCTGGCAGGGGTCAATTTGCTGGTTGCCGACCGTTCGGCACCCGAGACGTTCCCTGCCAACGTGCATCCCTACGTCGAGCGTTTCCACGAGATCTTCGGTCGGCGACTCCGCTTGGTGCGATATCTCGTGGCCACGCTGTTCGCGGTCATGCTCGCCACGCCGGCGATCGCGCGTTGGCAAGACTGGCTGTTGTTCAGGAACTCGAAGAGTTTCGGGGTCGCCGACTCGCAGTTCGATCGCGATGTCGGTTTCTACGTCTTCGAGCTGCCGTTCCTGACGTTCCTGCTCGACTGGATGTTCGCTGCGGTCATCGTCGTGCTGCTGCTCACGATCGCGGCGCACATCTTGAACGGTGGCGTGGTGTTCGTGTCGCCGGTGCCGGTGATCCGCGCTGCCACCAAGACGCACGTCGCCGTACTGCTCGCACTCTTGGCGATTCTGAAGGCCGGTGACTACTGGCTCGACCGCTACGAGTTGACCAACGCCCAGACGGGCATCGTGCAAGGCGCCACGTATTCGGTGGTGAAAGCGCAGTTGCCCGCGCTGATGTTGTTGATCCTGGTCGCGGTACTCACCGCCGTGCTCTACTTCTCCGTCGCCAAGACCGGATCGTTCCGTGCGCCGGTCATCGCGTCGATCTTGTGGCTCGTGGTCTCGATCGTCGGTGGCGTCATCTACCCGGCAGTCGTGCAGGGCTTCGTGGTCAACCCCGACCAGGAAGCCAAGGAAGCCGAGTTCATCGAACGCAACGTCAACGCGACGCGCCAGGCGTACGGGCTTGCCGAGGTCGAAGTGCGCGAAGTCACCTTCGACGACCTCACCTCGTCAGAGGTCGAATCCGACGTTGACGCCTTCGAGAACGTCCGATTGCTCAAGCCGAGCGAGATGGAGAGCCGGTTCGTCTTCGACCAGGGCCAGGAAACGAACCTCACGATCAACGACCTCGACGTCGACCGGTTCGCGCTCACCGACGACGGCGAGCCCGAGCAGATCCTGGTCGCGGCGCTCGAATTGAACACCGACGGCCTGGCGAACCGCACTTGGCAGGGCCAGCGACTGAGCAACACGCGAGGCTGCGGCCTGGTCGTTGCCGCGGCGAACAGTGTCACGAACAGTCGCCCGACCTACACGATTCCCGAGCTCGATCAGCCCGAGCTGTACTTCAGCCCGGAGGTCGGTGGCTACGCCATCACCAACACCTCGTCGACCGAGAACTCATGCGACCCCGAGGCTCGTGACGACGACGACACGGCCACGACCAACGAGGAATACACCGGCACGATGGGCGTGCGCATCAACTCGTTCGCACGTCGTGCCTCGGTTGCGCTTGCGTTCCTCGACCGCAACGTGTTGCTGTCGGGTGCGATCGACAACGACTCACAAATGCTGTGGGTGCGCAACATCAACGATCGTCTCGACAAGCTCGCGCCGTTCCTGTCGTACGACGCCGACCCGTACCCGGTCGAACTCAACGGCGGGGTGGTCTGGGTGGTCGACGCCTATACGACCACGACGCGGTACCCGTACTCCGAGAGTGTCGGCGACACTCAGCTGTCGAACGGCTCTGGCCTGTCGGTCAACGACAACTACGTGCGCAACAGCGTCAAGGCCGTGGTCGACGCATACACCGGAGCGGTGACGCTGTACGTCGTTGACGAAGTCGACCCGATCATCAAGGCGTGGCAGAGCGCCTTCCCCGATCTGTTCACCGACTTCAGCGAGATGCCACCCGAGCTGCGCGACCATCTCCGCTACCCCGAAGATCTGTTCCGTGTCCAGACCGACCGCTACTCGAAGTACCGGATCTCGGCGTCGGCGTTCTTCCAGCGCCGCGGCGCGTGGTCGGTTGCTCAGGCGCCGGGCGACACGCCGGGCGAGCGGTCGGCGGGCACCAACGAGGTTCCGCCATCTGAGGTCACGGCCGCCAACTCCACATTCGCCCGTGAAACCAACGTTGCCCGCTTCGTCCCGTACTACACGTACTTCGACACGAGTGGACCCGATGAGCCTCGTAACCGCGAGTTCGTGATCTTCCGGCCGTTCGTCGACTTCTCGACCGACGACTCGCGAACTCAGTTGGAGGCGTACATGATCGCCTCGTCCGATCCCGACAACTACGGCAAGCTCACGAGCTACATCGTGCGGCCAGCTCCAGGAGAAGCGCTGCCCGACGGACCGCTTCGTGTTGCGTCCAACGGTGAGTCGAGTAACGGCGAGATCTCGCGGCAGATCTCCAACGACAACCAGGAAGACAGCGGCACCAGCGTGCGATTCGGTGACCTGCAAGGTGTGCCGGTTGCCGACGGACTCGTCTACGTGCGTCCGTACTACGTCAGCGTTCAGACCGGCAGCGCGCAGGCGCCGCGTGCGCCTGAGTATCGCGGGGTGATCGTCACCTATGACGAGCGATCGGTGCTGACGCGCACGATCGGTGAAGCGTTGACGGAGCTGTTCCCCGGCTTCGACGCCGATGTCGACGACCGTGTGGTCGGCGACGGTGGCAGCTCGGCGATCGAGCTGAGCGAAACGACCGAGGAAGCGCTCGAGCAAGTCATCACGCTGCTGGCCGAAGCCGACCAGGCTCGCCAGGCGGGTGACCTCGCAGTGCTCCAGGAAAAGCTCGACGCGTTGAACGAGTTGGCCATCGATGCGAGCGAACGGTTCGACCTCGGTGTCCCGATCGGCGACGACGAGTCGGCCACCGACGAATCAGGCGCCGATGGCGAAACCGGCGACGACACGTCGACCACCGAGCCTGACGCTGACGAAGCTGACGGCTGAACGAGCCGAGCGGCCGCGATTCGGGCGGTCGGCCTACGGCTGAGCTGAGTTCAGGCGACCATGCTCAGACAGTGGTGCGCAACGAGTTCAGCGTGCGTAGGGCCGGCGCAAGCGCTCGGCCAGCTCGGCGAGGTCTTCGCGGAACTGGATGGCGTAGCGTGCCTGCTCGTTGGCGAGGCGCACTTGCCCGTCGGTGATGTCGGTGAGCTGCGGGTCGACCCGCTCCGACATCAGCCGTTCGAGTTCTTCGATCATTGCATCGGCATCGGTGGCTGAGCCGCTCGAGGCAGCTGCGTCGACGTCGCTGCTCAACTCGGTCAGCTGGTTGGTGAGCTCGACGCTGATCTGATTGATGCGCGAGTCCATCGCGGCAACCTTCTCGGCGAGCTGCGCGAGATGCTGACGAACTTCGTCATCGACGTCGCGCGGTGGGGTGCGGTCGGGTTCGCTGATCGCGGCGACCGCCGTTTCTGCTGCCGCCGTGCGTTCGGCTGAATCGGTGGCGACGATCGCGACGTCGGCGATCTGTTGCTGCTGCTGGCTGATGAGTGCGGAGAGTCCTTCGAGGCGACCGACCAACCCCTTGACTTCAGGAATCTCGGCGGGTCCGCCTCGTTCGACGGTCGCTCCGAGTTCGTCAACGCGACCTGCGAGCTCGTCGATTCGGGCAACGTCACTCTTCAGGCTGTTGACCGCCTCGACGCTGGCGGCGGCGCTGACGGCGCGGTTCACCGACGTGGCGACCGTGTCGACGTGGTTCTTGACCGAGCCGACCTCGTTCTCCACGGTGCCCACGTGGGAGACCAAGCGCTGATTCTCGGCATCGAGATGGGTGAGACGTTCGGCGAGCGTGGCCTTCGCGGCGTCGGCCTCGTCGAGGCGTGCGCGCATGGTCTGGAGCTCCGACTTCATCGTCTCGAGCTCTGCTTTGCTGTCGGCTTTGCGTCTGAAGAGTCCCATGAGCTTGTCTCAAACGTAGTCCACTACTGTCCGGGCATGGCTGGCAAAGAGACCCCGAAGAAGATCCTCCTCGACGAATCCGAGATGCCCACACAGTGGTACAACGTGGTCGCTGATCTCCCGACGCCGCCTCCTCCGGCGCTGCACCCGGGAACTCACGAGCCGGCGGGGCCCGAAGACTTCGCACCGCTGTTCCCGATGGCGCTGATCGAGCAGGAAGTGTCGACCGAGCGCTACATCGACATCCCGGGTGAAGTACTCGACGTGTACAAGATCTGGCGGCC
>CALICC010000112.1 GCA_938049325.1 uncultured Ilumatobacter sp.
ACACCGGCCAGTTCGACTGCACCGCCCTCGTCAAGCACGGCGGTTGCGTCCTCCGACGGAAATGCGATCGTCGTGCCGTCGTCGAGCACGACACCGACCACGAACTCCTGCACACCGAGACGATCATCGAAGTCGCCGATCGGGAAGATCGGTCCGTTGTCGTCGCGACCGCCGAGCGGATCGAGATCGTAGCTGCGACCGATACCACCGTCTTGGGCAATGATCTGCGTGTCGGGATGCTCGACCTTCCAGGCTGACCAGGTCGTGCGCACCACCGTGGTCTCCTCGAGCATCACCGACGCTTCGCGCAGCGGTCCGGACACCGCTGCGCCGGTGAACGTGTCGAACACCGACTTCGTCAGCAGGTCGTACATCACCTTGTTCGAGCGGGTCAACAACCCCGACGTGCGCACCACCGGGACCTCCTCCGCCCCCGCAGCCGGCGTTCCGTCGGCCTGGTCGGTGAAGTACGCCTGCGCTGATCCGCACAGCGTGCAGTACGGGATGGCGAGGCGACGTTCGCCCAGTGTCAGGTTGAACATCTCGTGGATCTCTGCGATGTTCAACGGAATCGCGAGCGCCTCGCCGTTGACCACGATGCCGAACACCGTGCGGTCGTCCGGATACCAGCTGCCACCGTCGGCATCGGTGGTCGCCGGATCATCGAGCGCCGGAATGCATCCGCCCGCGCAGACGTCGGGGTCACCGAGCTGCCGGTCGTCGATGCGCACGCCACCCCAGCTCACCAGGCGCCAGTCGATATCAGACTCCACGTCGTCGAAGAACGGAGCCCACCCGGTCTCGAGTTGAGTGAAGATCGCTCCCTTGTCCTCCTGGTAGCCGGCATACGCCGGCGTATCCCAGGCAATGAGATGATTCGTCACGCTGAGCCACTGGCTCACCTGCAGCTCGGGATCGTCAGCGATCGAAACACCCGTCATCATCTCGAACGTCGTGACGAGCCGATCGCCGTCTGCTCCGCTGAAGAACCGCAGGAGATCCGAGACGAACCAGGCATGGCGAGCATCGCCGTGCTCGCTGAGATCATCGATCGCGGTCGGGTCGAGCGCTCCACTCTGGATACCCGAGACGATCTTGTCGGCCGCTTCGGCCGCGGCGTCGTTGTCCGCGTTGATCGCGGGTGATGCGGGCGGGTCCGGGTAGCGATACCGATCGGTGCTCGAGCTGACGCTCGGCTCAGATGCGACCGACTCGGTAGCGCCATCGCCCGCGGATTCGTCGCTCGCCGAACTGCACGCCGCCGCTGTGAGCGCCGCGACGGCGAGCACCGCGATTGATCGTCGAGCTGATGATCCAAACATGGGCGAATCGTACGAACGTGTCGGGGACGGATCGCGAACGGCCGACACAACAACTCGGAAACACGAGACGCGACCGTCGCCCGACGGTGCAGATCGAGCGCAAACGCGGCAGCATGGACGCATGGCAGAAGGAAACGTTCCCACCAAGGATGAACTCAAGAAGCGGCTCACCCCGTTGCAGTTCGAAGTCACCCAGCGGGCCGGCACCGAGCGTGCGTTCAGCGGTGCGTACCACGACACCAAGGACCCCGGCGTCTACCACTGCATCGTCTGTGACGAGGCGCTGTTCTCGTCCGACTCCAAGTACGACTCGGGCTCCGGTTGGCCCTCGTTCTACGAAGCGATGGACCCAGCCAAGGTCACGGTCAAAGAGGACCGGAGCCACGGGATGGTGAGAACCGAGGCCCTGTGCGCGAACTGCGGTGCGCACCTCGGCCACGTGTTCCCCGACGGTCCCCAGCCGACGGGCGATCGGTTCTGCATGAACTCGGCGTCGCTCGACCTCAAGCCCAACGACGACGACTGACGGCGCGCTGCGTTCAGCTGATGGCGATGTTGTCCCAGTGCCACGTGTAGTCGGCGATGCCGTCTCCGTCACCGTCCGGGAATCCCGCTGCAGTGTCTTTGTTCGGCGTGTAGTTGTGGTCGGAAAAGACGACACGAACGGGACCTGACGGGAACGCACCCGGCATCGTGAACTCGTAGAAACTGCCATCGGCCTGCTCGATGGAGAACGAGAGGGTGCCATCGCCGTTGTCGGCAAAGATGTGACTGCGCCGTTCGGCCAGGTCACTGACGGCGGGATCTCCGCTTTGGAAGAATGGGCTGCCCCACACGACGCCGTTGTCCGCCAGCTCCGTGCCGTTGTGGATCGCGAGCCGGTGGTCGAAGAAGCTCGTGCCGACCGAACCGAGATCGCCGTGTTCCGAGTTGTCACACGGCAGATCATGCGCACATGGCAGATCTTCGAAGTCGAACGCGTCGACCGGAACGATCTTGACCTCGGTCCATTGCCGCAGACCGAGATCGGTGATGTTGACATCCCACCGCACCTCGGTCACATCGGTGGAGACCTCGGCTGGAGTGAACGACCCGATCGAGTAACCCGAGGTGTCGCCGATCGACGTCATCACATGCGCCTTGGCCGGGTCGCCGCCGGGCACGCAGACATAGATCCAGTCATCATTGAAGCCTTGAGCGCGTACCCCGCGCTCGATGGTCCGTTTGGTGGTCGGGCCCGTGCAACGGTCGTTCGGCCCGTTCTCGACATGGTCGCCGAGCCACTCGAGGTCGTCGACGACGACATCGTCACGGTGGTCGATGCCGAACTCGAAGTCACTCAGCGCTGCAGCCGTCGGGGGCCCGTCGCCGTCGTAGGTGACGTTGAAATCGGTAGCGAATTGACAGGAGCTGAGGACCAGTCCAGCCAGGAGCAGCGAACGAGCGCGCATGCCGAGCAACCATAGACCGCCGCCTCCAACGGCCAGACAGGTCAGATGACGACCGACGGCGGCGGAAGCGGGATCTCGGGAATCTCGACAACCATCGGCCAGGTCTTCACCGATTCGCCGGAGACACGATTCGACCTCATCTGCAGGTAGTGCCGCCCCGGTTCCAGGCGGAAGCAACTCGGAACGGTCAGAATCGGTCCAGGCTCAAACGGATCGAATGGCTCGACGCCGGTGCCGTAGAACTCGGGGATTCGCCCCTCGTTGAACGGGTAGCGGTTGGAGATGAGGCTCGTACTCCACGTGCCCCGCCAGTCGGTGGTTTGGAAGGTGACGTCGATGCACGACGTCTCGGGATTCCACACCGCGTCGAGCAGTACCGGCGCAGTCGCTTGACGACTGTCGACCGCGATCCGCAACGGACTCGACTTGCGCGACACGTTGCCGGCGGCGTCGTAGGCTTGCACTTGAATCCACGCCGCCTGGCCAGTCGGGACGACGACGTCGGCGTAGGTCTCGAAGTAGTCGATGATGTCGTCGCGCTCGATCTCTTGCCCATTGCGGAAGAACGTGTAGCCCGCAACTCCGACGTTGTCGGTCGATTCCGTCCATCGAAACGACACCGAGTCGCTCCAGATCTGAGCTCCCGAGATCAACTGCGGCGCCGTCGGCCGCGTCGTGTCCGCTGCGACGGCGTGTGCAACTGCTGGGACGACGACCGACGTTGCGGCCAATGCCGACACCAGGAGACTCATTCGCACGAGCAGCTTGATCAACATGCGGTCAAGATATCGAGCGGCCCACCGCGAGTCGACCCCGACCGATCTCGTAGCGTTCGACCCATGAACGTGAGCTGGGGCGATGATGAGCGACGATTGACCGACTCGGTCAGCGTGTTGTGTGGCACGAACAACGGCGGATACCCGTCGGGCAACTCGGTGCTCGTGCGTGGCGCAGGTGAGACGATCATCATCGACCCCTCGGTGGACGTCGTCGATCGCGGCGGCGCCCCCGCTCCGATCGACGCGGTGATCAACAGTCACAGCCACGAAGATCACATCGCCGGCAACGGCTTGTTCAGCGATGCACGAGTGCACGTCCACCATGAAGACATCCCGGGCGTCACGTCGATGGACGGGCTGATGGCCGTGTACGGACTCGACGGGCAGGCGCGCACCGACTTCGAGCGCACGGTCCTCGACGAGTTCCACTTCTCGCCTCGGCCCGACGCCGAAGGGTTCGGCGACGGCCACGTGTTCGACCTCGGTGGTGGGGTCGAGATCGAGGCCGTGCACCTCCCTGGTCACACGCGGGGCCACTCGGGGTTTCGGATGGACCGAGTGTTCTTTCTGTCCGACATCGACCTCACCGGCTTCGGCCCCTACTACGGCGACGTGTGGAGCGACCTGGACGACTTCGAGGACAGCCTGCGCAAAGTCCGCGACGAAGACGCCGACTTCTACGTCACGTTCCACCACAAGGGCGTCATCGAGGGCCGCGAAACATTCGTCGACATGCTCGATGCGTTCCATGCCGTGATCGGTCGCCGCCACGATGCGATGGTCGAATTCTTGAGCGAGCCGCACACCGTCGCCGACATGGTGAAGCACCGTTTCATCTATCGACCGACCTCACCGCAGGCACCGTTCTTCGATTCCGTCGAGCAGCGCAGCGCCGAACTCCACCTCGCGCGAATGCTCCGCAACGGCGAAGCCGTCGAGGTCGAGCCCGGCCGCTACCGCGCGAGCTGATCGCACGTGGTCTCGTCAGCGCCGACGGGCGCAAGACGGCGTCAGCCGACGAGAGCAGGAAGCAAGGCCGCCGCTACTTCGGCCGGACGCTCCTCGTGCGAGAACAAGCCAGCGCCCTCGATCTCTGCCAACTGAGCGTCGGGGAAGGTGCCGACCATCTCCCGTGCCCACGCGATCGGAAAGAACGGATCTTCGACGCCCCACACCATCTGGACGGGGACAGTGATGCGTTCATGGATGCCAGTCAGCGCAGACACATGCCGTTGGTCGAACGACTTCAGCACCCGCATCGCAGCGTCGAGTCGTTCCGGTGACTCACTGAGCGGACGAAGGAAGAACTCATCGAACTCGCCGTCGAGGAGCGACGCGTCGGCGAACGCATCACCGAGCACGAACTTGTTGCGACGCACTCGATTCTTGCCAGCGGCCCACGCGAGTCCAGCGCCGAACCCGGGCAGGTTGCGTCCGGCCAAGAACATCTTGAACCGTCGGCTGAGGCCCTGTGACTGCTCGGTGTTGATGAGTCCCATCGATCGCAGCCGCTCGTCTCCGACCATCGCATGTCGAGCGATCATCCCACCACTGTCGTGACCGACCACAGCGATGTCATCAAAATCGAGTTGATCGATGACACGCCTGACGGTCTCGATATGACGATCGACCGACAGTTCATCGCTCGAGGTGAACTGGCTGGACCCAGCCCCTGGGAAGTCGATGACGTGGCAGGTGACGTGATCGACCAGGTGCGGCAGCAACGTTCTGAACGTGGCGCCGCTGACCGGCCAGCCGTGCACGAACAAGACATCGGGGCCGGAACCGGCACGTCGGTACGCAACTTGCCCGGCGCCGACATCGAGGAACCGGTCGGGTTCGGCACGGAACAGGTCGGCAGCG
>CALICC010000113.1 GCA_938049325.1 uncultured Ilumatobacter sp.
ACCGGCGGCAACGGTCGGTCGGCACCGAGTGCGTTGAGCGACCGGTAGTCGGGCATCCACAGCCAGTAGACGCCCCACACGTATTCGCGCCAGCCGATCACCTGGCGGATGAAACCTTCGGCCGAGGCAATGTCGACGTCGTCTCGGTCGTAGGCCTCCTGCACCGCATCGCACACCTCACCGGGAAGGAGGAGGCCGATGTTCATGTAGGGCGACAGCACCGAGTGTGCGAGATGCCATGAGCGTTTGACCATCGCGTCTTCGTGTGGGCCGAACATCGGGAGCACGTCGTCGACGAAGTAGCGGAGACGATTGAGCGCGGCGTGCCGCGATGTTGCCCACGTGCCGTCGGGGTCGGCGCCCCAGCAGTCGTCGGGCAGGTCCGCGAGCACGGCGCGGTCGATGTCGTCGAGCGCACTCTGCTGCGGCGTCGGCCACGGGTTCGTGTCGCCCTTGGGTGGCGGTTTGCGGTTCTCGTCGTCGTAGTTCCAGCGACCCGTCACCGGCTGCGTCGAGTCGTCGGGGTCCATGAGGTAGCCGAGCCGCTCGCGCTGCCAGCGGTAGAAGTCCTCCATCTTGAAGCGCTTCTTACCCTCGGCCCACGCAGCGAAGTCGTCGTAGTGGCAGAGGAACTGGTTCGAGCGAACGACGCGCACATCGAGTGATCGGAGCATGGCGAGGCCGTCGTGGCTCGCAGGTTCGGTCGCGGCGACCTCGTCGGGCTCGTACTCATCCACGTGAGCGTGGAATCCGTCGCGCAAGGAGTCGGCGCGGCGGTAGTCGACGTCGAAACCGGCGTCGTTGAGTTCGGCAGCGAAGCGGCGCATCGCCGCCACCACGAAGTGTGCGCGTTGGCGATGCCACCGCTTCGAAGCGAGCTTCGCCGTGCTCTCGACCATCAGGATCCGATGCACGGCTGGGTCGGCGTCGGCGAGCGCTCCGATGCTGCGGTTCAGTTGGTCGCCGAGGACCCAGATGGTGTGCACCGAGCCGATCGTGGTCGCACGCGGCTTCGTGCGCAACTCGTGCTGGTGTCAGCGCGCGGCGTTGAGCATGACTTTGTCGTGCCAGTAGCCGTGGAACTGGTGAGGAAGGTGGTGGCGCAACTTCAGCGTGGCCACCGGTTCGAGCACGTTCGTCGCCTGGAAGATGAGCAGCGAGCTGTTGTGCTCGTGTCCGTCGTACACGACTTCGAGGATGTAGCCGTCGGCGTCCTTCGATGAGTGCTTCGACGGGGCGAACAGCGGCTCCGAACCGAAGAGGCCGGGCTCGAGCGTGTTGAGCTGGATGTTGCCGTCGATGTCGACGCGCTGGATGCCGTTGAAGAAGCTGTCGTGACCGTTCTCGACCGACACGGCGCTGTATGTCGCGTCATGGCGCTTGCCGACATCAGCTTGGTTGAACGTCGGAAACTCCGAGTTGGTCGGGCTCATCACCTCGTAGGAGAGGCGGCCCGTCGAGGTGTTGAGCCGGTATCGGCGGTACTCGCCGCCGCGCAGGCGCGGCGCGTTGAAGATGTCGCTGAGCGCATCGTTGGCTTCGAAGTTGTCGGAGTGCATCGCGTCGACGATGACCTCGTCGCCGTCTTCGAAGGCGTTGCCGAAGTGGATGATCGCGCCTGGGTCGGTTTCGAAGCGGTGGGCGACCTCCATGGTGTGGAGGTCGACCAAGGCGATCTGCATCGGTTGTGAGTTGTCGAATGCGACGCCGTCGGCGATCGAACGCTTCCCGAGTGCGACGTCGCCGATCCCGCCCATGGTGATCGAGTTGACGAAGAAGATCGCGTACCTGTCGGACAGCGCGAAGTCGTGCGAGAACGGGAACCCGTCGAGCGGCAGCTGACCGAAGTCGACCATCTTGCCGTGCGTGTCGATCCGGAAGATGTTGAAGCACATCTTCGGACCGTTGCGACCCATGCCCATCGAGCCGGCACCGAAGTTGAACCAGTGTCCGCTCGGGCCGTGGAAGTGGCCGTGCGCGCTGAAGACCATGTTTCGGGTGAGGTGACCGTCGAAGTCGTACACGCCGTGCGTTTCGAGCGTGGTGGCGTCGACGTGGAACGGGTGGCCGCCCTCGTACAGGGTGAGCAGCTTGCCGCCGTGATACACGAGGTTCGTGTTGGACGGATTGCCCGGCTTGCGACCGATGTTCTTGGCAATCCCGCCCGGGATCTGCGTACCGAACCCGCGATACATGATCCGCTGCTGAGCGGTTTCGTCGACGTACTTCGGCGTGCGCACGTAGCGGTTGGCGAAGTGCACCTTGCCGTCGGCGATCGAGAAGACGCTGAGCATGCCGCAGCCGTCGAACCAGTGCCCGTACGGCGTGTCGCCGATGCGCTGGCGGCCCGGTCCGTTGCGGTAGAAGGTGCCCTCCAGATCGATCGGGATGACGCCGTCGATGTCGTCGAGCCAGTAGCTGTGCTCGTCGTCGAGGTTGGCGAGACCACCGTGCATGGTGGGAATCGTCGCGGTCAACGGCGGCGCGTCGGTGATCGTCATGAGAACTCCTTCGACTGCCGACCTGGCAGCTCTGAACACCCGACGTTAGAGCGCGGACGGCGTCGCGACCGAGACGCGCGGCGTCATCCGGCGCTCGGCACCCGATGACGCCGCACGTCAGCTCGTGGCCGCGTGCCGATCGCAGTGCCTCACGGGGGTTCGATCGCCATGGTCGCCGTCGCCTGGTGAGTGACCGGGCTGATCGCCCTCCCGATCAGTGCGATGTCGGTTGGGTCGACGTAGGTGACCGTGACCGACACCGTGGTGGCCGTTGTGGTCACCGAGACGGTCATCGGGAGGTCGACCGCAGCGCGGGCGGCAGTTGCAGCCGACCCCGTCGAGGCCGACACCGATGCAGCACGGGCTCCCTCGCGAGCGGCGAGTTCGACCGCGATCTCGTTGCGAATCGACACTCCGATCTGCGCGATCGCGAGCATCACCAGCACGATCATCGGCAGAGCGACTGCGAATTCGACCGCGGCTTGTCCGTTGTCGCGGCGGCAACGTCTGCGCTGCGGCTCGGCTCGGCTCACACTTTGTCGATCACGGAGTCGATGACGCGGTTGAAGAGCCGGCTGACGCGTGCCGCCCCGCCGCCCGCGGTGGCCCAGGCGATGACGAGGAGCGCGACCAGTGCGGCTGCCAGCAGCACGAGTGCGTATTCGGTCGTGGCCTGGCCCCGATCGTCGCGGCCTCGTTCGGTGAGCAGTCGAAAGGCTGCGACGACATGGCGTTCGACGTTGTGTCCGAGCTGGTGAGCGCTGATCGCGATCATGAGCAGTGGTGTGGTGTTGAGCATGGGGTGTCCTTCGAGAGTTGTGGCGTAGGACCGGGCGGTCGAGAGGATCCGGAACGGATCGAGCGGTGCCGATGTGCCCGCTACAGCGGGCCGGTCGACAGCGACGAGAGTGACGCCAAGACCGCGGGGACGATCGCGACCAGCACGAACGACGGCAAGGTGCACGTGACGAGTGGGAACGCCATGCGGATCGGGAGTTGACGTGCTGCGGCTTCGGCCTGGCGTCGCCGCCGTTCGCGGACTTCGATCGCGAGTTGATCGAGTGCGACCGCGATCGGTGTGCCGTACCGCTCGGCCATCGCGAGGGTGTCGGCAACGGTGTTCGCCTGCGCGCCGAGTTCGTCGACCAGTCCGCGTAGCGCGTCGGCGAGTGGCGCTCCGCGCTCGATCCGTCGACACACTTCCTCGAACCCTGCCCGGGTGGGAGCAGGCGCAAGTCGCGTGAGCATCTCGATCGACTGGTGCGGGGTGAGTCCGGCTTGCACGACGAGGATGAGCATCTCGATCGCTTCGGGCCACGACGCATCGATCGCCCGCCGGTGTGCCCGCTGGGCGAGCACTCGGCGCAGACGCGGGTGTACCCCGATACAGACGGCGATGCCCAACGCGAGCAGCGGGCCGACGATGACCGCACCGGCGAAGCCGACGAGCACCTGCAGCGCGAGCCGCGACCGTGTGCCGACTTGTCGTCGAGCTCGGTGGTGAGCGGCCGGAGCGTTGGCTGGTGTGAGTTGTCGAGGTGTGGGCGCAGGCGAGCCGAGCGCCACGACGACAATGGCCGCTGCCATGAGTGCCGGGAGGATCATGACAACGAATCGGCCCGGCCGGGGTGTCCGACGATCCGGCGCATCCAGAGTCCACCGGCGGCGTTGAGTCCGAGGCCGAGCGCAATGACCAGCGCTCCAGCCGGTTCGGTCACGATTGCGCGGACGTGATGATCGGTTGCCAGGAGCAGCGCCAGTACGCCGATCGGGACCACGGTGAGGACGCGGGCCGACATGGCGGCTTGTGCGCTGTGGGCTCGCCGCTCGAGGTCTTCCGATCCGCGTTGGCGCATGGCCGCGGCGAAGCGGTCGAGCGGCGCGGCCGCCGACCCGCCAATGGTGGCGGTGGCGGTGAGGACGGCGGCGAGCGTGGCGAGGAGTTGTGTGTCGTCGTGTTCGGAGCGCCATGACGCACACGCGTCTGGCACGGTGGCGCCGCGGTCGAGGAGGTGCCAAAGCGCCTCGGCGTGGTGGGCGAGCGAGAGGTCGGCGGGAGTCACCGAACGGAGCGCGGCGCGCAGTGTTGCGCCGTTCCGGAGCGAGCGTGCGATGTCGTCGGCCCAGTGCGCGAGCGCGTTGGGTGCGACCTGTGATGGCTGTCGCTGTGGGCGATGGATCCAGCGCGCTGACCACCGCCGGGTGGTGCGAGCCGCGTGGGGAGTGCGCAGATCCCGAGAGGCTCGCCGGAAAATCGGCGAGCTCGTGAGCAGCAGCATGCAGAGGGCCGCGGCGAGCGCCGTAGGGGTGAGTGGACTGGCCATGAGTTCGGTCACCGGCGGCCTCTCGTGAGTTCGGCGACGACTCGAAAGCTGTCGTCGTCGAGCGACCCGAGCGGGCGGACGATTGGGGAGCGTTCGTGGTCGACGCCATCGGCTGCGGTGGCCGGGTCGACGACTTCGACGATCGACGTGACGCGACGTTGCCCACCGAGTCGAGCGACGTGCACGATGACGTCGATCGACCGGGCGAGTTGTTGGCGTACGGCGGCCAACGGCCACTGCGGTGCCGCTTGGAGTACGAGCGATTCGAGGCGGAGAAGCGCGTCGAGCGGCCCGTTGGCGTGACAGGTGGAGAACGATCCGTCGTGACCGGTGTTCATGGCTTGCACCAGGCCGAGCACTTCGTCGCCGCGGACTTCGCCGACGATCAGACGATCGGGCCGGAGCCGAAGCGCGGTGCGCACCAGGTCGCTGAGTGTGATCGCCGCCAACCCGTCGGCGGTGCGAGGGCGTGCTTCGAGTCGAACGAGATGTGGGTTGTCGCACGGCAGCTCAGCGGTGTCTTCGAGAACGAGCAGTCGTTCGTGATCGTCGATGCGCGACACCATCGACGAGAGCAGCGAGGTCTTCCCCGACGAGGTCGCACCGCACACGACGACGTTGCAACGCTCGTCGACGATCTGGTGGATCAGCTCGGCGCCGACCGCGCAGGTGTAGTCGGTCAGCGGACGAATCGATTGCGCGAACCGACGGATCGACAGCGAGGTGCCGTTGACCGCCACCGGCGGCACGACAGCGCACACGCGGGCGCCGCTGGCGAGGCGTGCGTCGACGATCGGGTTCGTGCGATCGACGCGCCGACCGATCGGCGCCAGAATTCGTTCGATCACTTGCTCGACTGTGGTGCCGGTGAGTCGGCCGACCGCTTCGGTTCGGCCGTTGCGGTCGATCCAGATGGTGGTCCCGTTGACCAAGACTTCGTCGATGGTGGGGTCGGATACGAGCACGTCGAGTTCGCCGAGCCCGGTCATGCGGGCGAGTGACGCCGCGCGAAGTGCTGATCGTTGTTCGGTGGTTTCGAGTGGCGCATGGCGTCGCACGGCTGCATCGATCAGCGACGAGAGATCGCCAGGTTGGTCGCGAATCGAGTCGCAGATCGTGTCGACGAGGGCAGTGTCGCGGCTCATGCCGCGACTCGAGTGAGTGCCCGATGAATGCCACGGGGAAGGCGACCCGACAGCAGCAGTCCGGCGTCGATCGAGCGCGCCACGCGTTGATCCCACGCAAGCGTCGCCACGATCGGAGCGCGGACCGATGCTTCGATGTCGCGGTGGCTGAGTGATCGCCCTGGTTCCTCGATCACGACGATGCCGGTGGGTGCGACCGCTAGTCGTCCGGCGCGGCGAAGCGAGAGATAGCAGGCCCGCGTGACCAGCCATCGGCTCGGACAGCGTTCGACGAAGTCGGTGGCGAGACGGGTGGTGCCCGCGTCGATCACCACTGATCCTCCGGTGTCGTGACCCCACCGGGTGAGCCATCCCATGAGTTCGTCCCACCGAAGCTCGCGATCCGCGAGGTCGACGCGGTCGTGAGATGGATGCGTTGTGCTGCGGGCGGGCAGCAGGACGCAGTCGGGAGTGACGTCGATGAGGAGGTCGTCGAGGTGCGCGGTCGGTGCCCGGCTACTCAGCCAGTCGACCACGCCCGGTCGGTCGGAGTCGGCGAGCCCGAGCATGAGCGGGACGTCACCTTCGAGGTCGACGAGCAAGCTCGGACCCGGTGAGTGGATCGCACGGCTGCACGCGACGATCGTGGTTCCGCTGCCGCCTTTGGCGGCGTGGCAGAGAGTGATCATGGGTTCTCCCAAGTGGACGTGCCGGCAAGACCGGACGTTGGCTCAGGAGGGAGCCGGTGAAACGAACGTACCCGCGGATCGCGGCGGTCCAACCGAGTTCGCGATTTTCGCGTCGGACGGCTCGTGACCCGGGCGACTACTCAGGTGCGTGGCACACGGCCTCGACGTTGTTGCCGTCGGGGTCGCGAACGAAGCCTCCGTAGTAGCTCGGGTGGTACTCGGGCCAGACGCGAGGAGGGTGCAGCACCTCGGCACCGTGTTCGACGGCGGCGTTGAAGAATGCGTCGACGCCGGCGCGGTCGGGAGCGCTGAACGCGATGTGTGATTCACGGAAACCCGAACCGGATTCCTGTGCCCCGATCCAGAAGTTCGGCATCGGCGGAACGCCGTATCCGATGACCTCGCCGAAGTCCATGATCCGCTCACCGCCGATCGTTGCGAGTACGTGGTCGTAGAAGGCGGCGCTCGCAGCAACGTCGGCGCATTGGATCGACAGGTGATCGAGCATGCGCCAGTTTCGCAGCTCGATGGACCGCCGATCGACCCGGATAGGGTCGCGAGTGCACTACCGGGAGGTGTCTGGGTACCTGGTGGGCTCCGCCGCCTTCAAAGCGGTTGGGATGGGCGATCCCCATCCGGCGGGTTCGATTCCCGTCCACCTCCGCCACATCGTCCGTTTGTTGCAGTCCTGGTCCACATCCGCGTCGGAAACCGACGTGGATGTGGACCAGAACGCGTTTCGGACTCGGTCGGATTGACGGAGGTCACACACGCATCGGGGGGAGCGCCTACTGTTCGAGCTGGCGCTGACCCGCAGCGTCGCCTCGAATTGGAGTTGTTCCCATGATCAAACGCCTGCTCACCAAGAAGAAGATCGCCACCGGACTCGCGATCGGGATGGCGGTTGCCGGAGTCGGTGTTGTCGCCGGCGCCAGCTACGGCCGGATCGTCACATCGGGCGCCGGTGGGGGTCGCGCCGTGATGACATGCCCGGGTGGCATGACGCGCCTCGGCCACCCGTTCAACGAAGACACCTCCGTGTTCGCCTTCGACCCGGCGATCCACATCAGCAACGAGTACGAGGTCGATCCCGACGGCTTCCGTGTCGAAGACATCGACACCGGATCGCACGCGGGCACCCACATCGACGCGCCGTCGCACTTCTTCGGCGAAGAAGGGCGCTCGCTCGACGAACTGGCCCC
>CALICC010000114.1 GCA_938049325.1 uncultured Ilumatobacter sp.
CAGCGCAACGAGCTGATCGAGATCCTCGACGACGTGGGCAACGACCTCAACGTGCGGGTGCTCGTGTTGACCGCCAACGGCAAACACTTCTGCACAGGAGCCGACCTGCGCGTGTCGAAGGTGCCCGAGGTGTCGAGGCCAGACGACGCACCCGAGCGCACGATGGGCGACGTCGGTCGCAACATCCGCCGCGGCGCGCAACGTCTCGTCACCGCGGTGATGGATTGTGAGAAGCCGATCATCGCCGCGGTCAACGGCACCGCTGCGGGCCTCGGCGCTCACCTCGCGTTCGCCTGCGACCTCGTGATCGCCAAGGAGTCGGCGTCGTTCATCGAAGTCTTCGTGCGTCGTGGCATCACGCCCGACGCCGCGGGTGCGTACCTCCTCCCCC
This sequence comes from uncultured Ilumatobacter sp., assembly GCA_938049325.1. GTDB lineage: Bacteria > Actinomycetota > Acidimicrobiia > Acidimicrobiales > Ilumatobacteraceae > Ilumatobacter_A. Next base: position 392 of record CALICC010000114.1, read on the forward strand.
GACTCATCGGTGTGGCCAAGACCAAGGAGCTGATGTTCTTCGGCGACAAGATCCCCGCCAACGAAGCCGAACGGATCGGGCTGATCAACCGGGTCGTTGCCGACGACGACTTCGACGCCGCGGTCGACGAGTGGGCCGGGCGGCTCGCCGTTGCACCGACCAAGTCGCTGACGCTCACCAAGTGGATGGTCAACCGGTCACTCGACTCCGACCGTGTCACCGCCCTAGCCGACGAAGCGTGGGCCCAGGAGATGGCCTCGACCACCGAAGACTTCAAGGAAGGCGTCGCCGCATTCGTCGAGCGGCGCGACGTCGCGTTCCGCGGCTGGTGACCACGTGGCTGTCGATCTCGCTCCGATGCTCGCACCCGAGCAGTGTTCGGTCCTGGTGTTCGAGTGCCAGGAAGGCGTTGTCGGCGAATCGAGCCTGCTGCCGACGCTGGCCGCAACCGTGCGCGAACGCGGCGTGCTCGGCAACATCGCCGGGCTGCTGACATCGGCACGAGGCGCGGGAGTGCGAGTGCACTACTGCACCGTCAACAAGCGTCCTGATGGGGTGGGCAACGCGTTCAACAATCCAATGGAGCGCCGCTTGCGCGGACACGGCGGACCGCCGGAGCTAGGCGGCGTGGTCCCCGAATTGTCACCGGAACCGGGTGACGTGGTCGTCCAACGCGACCAGGGCATGACCGGATTCCATGCCAACGGTCTCGACGACTATCTGCGCAATACGGGCGTCGCGACGATCGTGCTGACCGGCGTGTCGGTCAACATCGGGATCCTCGGCACCGCGATCGAAGCGGTCAACCGTGGCTACAACGTGATCGTTCCGACCGACTGCGTCGCAGGCGACCCGCCCGAATACGGCGACAACGCGCTGAAGTACTCCGTGCGCAACCTCGCGTACCTGTCGACGTCAGGCGAGATCGCCGCCCACTGGGCTAGCTGAGCGGATCGATACAGACGGTCGACGACTCGATCAGCACACTGCTCGCTGTTCTACGCTCCGGTTCGTGGAGAGCTCGGCGATCGCAGTGGTGCGCAACTGGGAGCTCCACGAGGCTCGCGGCAACACCCGCACCTTCAACGCCGCTTCACTGGTCAAGCAGGTGATTGCGCATGTTGCACTCGCTCTCGTCGACGACCTCGACGAGCCGGTGCACGACGGCATCACCGTGCGCCACGTCGTGTCGCACACCACGGGTATCGCCCACTCCTCACGACCGCCGCCGACTACGGACGCTTCCTTGCACACGTGCTGCGCATCGACGACGCACGGTGGCAACCGCAGTGGGCCATCGATGACGAGATCGCCTGGGGTGCGGGCTGGGGACTCGAACCGCGTCGAACACAACCAGGTCTGGATCGAACACTTCCTCTGATCCGCGAAGGGCTTCCCAGGTTCGTGCGTGAATCAGCCGGCGGGTGAATCAGTCACGGCGTCACCAGGCTTGTCCCCGGTGAGGCGCGAGATCAGCGCCGAGATCCCGACGATCGTGCCGTAGATGACCAGCCAGGTCACAGGGTTGCGGGCATAGCGAACGGCAACCTCGGCGGCGTCGGCCGTAACTTCGACACGTGCGCCGAGCACGGTGAGCCCGGTGATCAGCGCAACGATCGGCGCCACCCCGGCCACCGCGAGCCCGACCCCTTCGACGAGCATGCGTCCTCGAGAACGCAAACCGTGCCGCCCGGTGGCAAACACGTCGACCAGGCACAGGACCGACACGCCCGTCGCATAAGCGATGAGGAACTTGGTACCCCGAGGAAGTTCTGCGACCGGCTTGACCCAGCCCTTCTTCGTGAGGAAGTTGGAGATGCGCGCCGTGATGCCCGGCAGAAGTCGAAGTCCGGTGAGCACGACGATCCCGTCGAACGCCTGCGTCACTCCCCAGAACAGCGCACCAGCACCCGTTCCCGCCGCCACTGCCGCGATGCCCGATGCCCAGGTTTCGCCGTCGTCGGTCGCATCGAACACTCGCGCCACGATCGACGGCAACAAGATGTCGTTGCCCCATCCCCATTGAAACGCCATCCATACCAGCAGCCCGACGACAGCGAAGATGCGCCACCCCTTCGCCTGCGAAAGGTCACCTTTGACGGTGTGCCACAGCGGTTCCACCGGCACGTCACCATCGACGTCGGCCTCATGTTCGACGGGTGGCACGACGTGCCCAGTTCGCGTACCTTGCGGGTCGGCCTCGCCTGATCCGCCGAGAGCGTCCCGGTTGTCGGGAATCTCTGTACTGCCGTTCTCCACGGTGTCAACTTCTAGTTGACACGTACCGATTTGTCAACTCTGGGTTGACATTGCACTAGAATGTGGAGATGGACCGCGCCACCGAGATTCGCGAGGCGCTCGACGCAGCACTCGACGACATCGACGGCGATCGCAGTCCGCTCGACCTGGTTGGGGAGATCCCGATTCTGACGGCAGCCATCGCGCAGATCGTCGCCGATCGCGTTGCGGAGGCCCGAGCACAGGGACTTTCTTGGGAAGCGATCGCCCAGCGCTTGGGCATCACCCGGCAAGCTGCACAGAAGCGGTTTGGCAAGACCAAGAGGACGGACCGCAACAAGAGCAACATCGACGTTCGGCTCCAGATCCGCAGACGCAGCTCGCTCTAGCTCTTCGGCGTTCTCGAACACGCACCGACGCGGCGCCGACGCGGCCGGCTCGCCGTCGTACGCTGATCACGATGACAGTTGCCCGGGAGTTGTGGAAGCGGATCGAAACGATCCATGCGGTCACCTACTTCGCCGACGAGTCGATCGCCGCAGCCAAAGCCGCTGGCCTCCGCGGGTTCTGGATGGGCTACTTCGGATTCCGTGCCGCTCCACTCGGCGCGGTGGGTCCCGGTGCCGTCGAAGCGTCGTTTGCGAATTTCGCTCCCGCGATGGTGCAACGGTCACTCCCCGACGCGTGGACATTCGCGAGCCCGGCCGAGCTGATCGACGCACGGGCAAGCGCCGCAGCGGCCGCGCTCCGCCGACTGCACCCGCCGATCGAAGCGGTCGCTGACCGAAGCAACCGAACGCTGCATGCGATCACGCTCCAGTGCACACCGATCGGTCGACCCATGTTCGCCGCGAACAACAATCTCGATGCGTACGACGATCCGGTCGCCCAACTCTGGCAAGAGTGCACGACGCTGCGCGAACACCGCGGCGACGGCCACGTCATCGCGCTCGCCGCATCCGGGATCGACGGATGCGAAGCACATCGCCTGCTCGTCGCCGATCAGCAACTGCCTGCCGCTGTCTTCCGCGACAATCGAGGCTGGACCGAAGCCGAGTGGGATGCAGCAGGCGACCGGCTGATCGAGCGCGGCATGCTCGATGGTGACGACATCACCACCGCTGGTCGACAGCTTCGGGCGGAGATCGAGGAGTGCACCGATGCGCTTGCCCTCGAGCCGTACACGCGAGCGAAGGTGATCACCGGCGATCTCCTCGACCACCTCGGCACCGTCGCCGAAGCCATCGCCGCGTCGGGTGTGATTCCCTACCCGAACCCGATGGGTCTCCCCCGCGTCGAGCCCGGGTGAGCCGCGCCGCTGTCCCGGAACGTGTGACATGGCGACTGAGCCGACCAGGTTGAATCCTCAGCGATCCGCCGAGCTGCTCACTCGGCAGTGAAGCCGGCGATGAGGTCCGCTCTGCCTTGAGCTGCGTACCGAGCCCGCAGCTCGCCGAGGGCATCCGCATCGAGCGGCGCGTAGTCAGCGTCACGATCGCGGCGCCACCACACTCGGTCGCACGTGAACGCCTCGCGGCGCAGCCCCGGCTTGAACACCTTGTGGTTTGCGGTGACCGGGATGGTGTCGAGGACGCGGATGTAGCGCGGCGCCCACTTGGTGCCGAGGTCTGATTGCGCTTCGAGCTCGGCCCGGAACCGAACGGGATCGAAGTCGGTACCGGGTTCGAGTTGCAGTGCGGCCATGACCTGATCGCCGGTGGCCTCGTCGGGCACGGCGTACACCACCGCGGCGGCAACACCCGTGAGTCGACCGAGCAATGCTGCGAGCGGTTCGGTGGAGAAGTTCTCGCCATCGACACGCAACCGATCGTCGCCACGGCCCGCGAAGTAGAAGAACCCGTCGTCGTCGCGGTAGGCCAGATCGCCACTCCAGAACCAGCCGTCACGCAACCGCGTCGAGGTCGCCTCCGGGTTGTTGTAGTAGCCGGCGAACGGGCCTCCACCCGAACGGTTGACGAGCTCACCGATCGCCTCGTGACCGTTGGAGATGCCCGCATCGGCATCGAAGCGAGCTCGCGGACACTCGACCGACGTGTCCGGATCGATCACTGCGACGTCGGCCGTCGGATCAGGCGCGATTCCGAGCGCGAGCGCCGGTGTGTCGGGCGTGCGAGTGATCACGATCGCCGATTCACTCGATCCGTAGCCCTCGACCAACGTGCACCCGAAGCGCCGCTCGAACTCTTCGCGATCACGCGGCGACGCCTCGGTACCGAAGCCGGTGCGCAATGTGTTGTCGGAATCGTCGGGCGACTCGGGCTGCGCGAGCACGTACGAGATCGCCCGGCCGACGTAGGTGAAATAGGTGCAGCTGTACTTGCGCACGTCGGCGAGGAAGCCACTCGCAGAGAACTTGCGCCGCAGCACCACGGTCGCGCCCGCCGCGAGTGCGCCACACCAACACGCAAGCAGTGCGTTGCCGTGGAAGAGCGGCATCTGCAGGTAACAGACATCGTCGGGCAGCACTCCGTAACCGACCATGACCCGCTCGCCGGCTTGTCCTGCGCGAGCGTTCGAACAACCGACGGCCTTGGGTGCACTGGTCGACCCCGACGTGAACATCAAGAACGCGATTGCCTCCGGGTCAGGCAGATCACCCGACCACGCAGGTCCAGCCGCGATCAGGTCACGGTATTCGTTCGACCCGATGTCGTAGACCGGCACGCCCGGGTCGTCAGGCAGCAGGTCCCGGTGTCCGGCATCGGTGATGACGAACTGGCAGTCGGTATGGGCGATGTCGCGCGCCAACTCCTCACCACGCCGCGTTGGGTTGATCCCGACGATGCCAGCCCCGGCAAGCGCGGCGCCACCGAGCAGGAAGAGGTACTCGGGTTCGTTGTCGAGCAAGACGCCCACGTGCGGCGGACGGTCCGGGTCGAGGAGCCCGGCGATCATCGCGGCGCGCGACTCCGACTCCGACACCACGCGATCCCACGTGAACGAGTTGTCTTCGAAGAGATAGCCCGGCCGATCGTCACCACGACGAGCGAGCAGAAGCTCGGCGAGAATCACGCGCTCGCCCGCATCACTTGATCGCCACCGGATTCACCGGCGACCCGAATCCACCGACGAGTGGCTCGGGGGTTGCTTCGAGCAGGCAAGTGTGGCGGCCGTCGGCCGCACAGTCGTCGGCCAGCGCTTCGAGGTTCCAGTTCTGGCCCTGCATCAACCCCATCTCCACGAGGTGTAAGAAGTGCACCGGAAGCGTGGCGTCCTCGCGTTCACCTGGAAACACTTCGAAGATGAGGCTGTCGGCTGCGACCGCCGCGACGTCGTGGGAGTGGAACCACTCGACGGTCTGCAAGCTCGGACCGGGCGCACTCGCCGCGTAGGTGAGGTTGTCACCTTCCAAGTAGTGACGAACGTGGCCGGTGCGCAGCAGGATCACATCACCGGGCTCGATCGTCGCGCGAGCGTGAGCAACTGCCTGATCGAGTTCGTCGCCGGTCAACGCGTGGCCGCCGTCGAGCCGGTCGATGCCCAGAGCGCGCGGCATATCGAGCAATACCCCGCGCGACACGAGGGTCGTCACCTGTTCGATGCCACAGCGCGGCGCACCGTTGGCCATGTCGGCGTCTGACGTGCCGTTGTAGATCACGCCGCGGTAGCTGGCATGGCCGAGTCCGTCCCAGTGAGTTGCTGCCTGCGTTCCCATCGAGAACGACTCGTCGTGCCACATGAAGTCGTCCGGCTCGCCGAACGATGCGGCGAAACTCCACGGCTTGGCGACCGGATTATCGCGCCCGGGAACGAACCCCATCTGCGGACCATCGGGCACCCATGGCAGTGCCAACGAGAAAGGTCGGCCGTCAATGGCGGCCGCAACACCTCGCTGGCGGGCGGCGTCGTCGATCAGGTTGAGCGTGCCGAGTTGATCGTCGTCGCCCCAGCGGCCCCAGTTGTTGACCCGAGCAGCAAGCGCTGCGATGTCGTCAGGGAATGGCATGGGCGAAGTCTGTCAAAGTCGCGCGGTCGACTCATCGTTCGAGCAACGCCGCTCACCGGTTGCTCGCTACTCAGCGGCGCTGTCGTATTGCATGGCGAGCACCGGGTTGCCGCCGGGGTCTTGGAATGCAATGAGATGGCCGACCTGGGAGATCGTGAACTTCTCCATCAGGATTCGGCCGCCAGCGTCGACGATGCGCTGCCGCGCCGTGTCGATGTCGTCGACGCCGAAGGTGCACTCGAAGCCGCGGGTCGGGTCGTCGTCGAGCAGCTGTCGGCGTTGTTGGATCGCGCCCATCGGCGCCTCGCCTGACTCGTCGAGGACTTGGACGAAGCCAGGCGGGCCGTAGTCCTGGAACTGCCAGCCGAACACCGAGCCGTAGAACTCCTGCGTCGCTTCGACGTCGTCGGTGTTGATCGCGAAGTGGGTCAGCGGCGAGTGCATCCGGCCATCGTGACAGTTCGCGCGACCTGCACGCCTTCTACACTTCGACGCAGAATGTCGAAATCACGACAGCCCTCGTCACGAATCCGCGGTTCGTCGATCACGCATCCGCCCGGACGCGTCGCACTGCCGACTCAGCCCGGCTGGGACTACCTCGTCTTCGCGCACTCTGGCCTGTTCACCGCGCTCACCGAGTCGCAAGCGTGGACGATCCCGGCGCATCGAGCGCTCTGCGTTCCCGACGGAACCCGAGTGCGGATCGACACCACGAGACGTTCCGCGATTCGCTGCCTTTACCTCGACAACGCACTCGATCTCCTCGGCCCCGAGGTGCGCGTCGTGAGCCTCACGCCGCTGATGCGCGAGTTGCTGTCACACGCGATTGCGGCAGCGCCCATGACGCTCGACGAGCCGGCCGACAGCGCGGCAATCACCTTGCTCGCCCATCTGCTCGACAACGAACCCGACGCTCCGCTCCAACTCCCACTCCCGGCCAACCCGATGGCTCACGAGGCCGCACTCGCGATCATCGACGACCCAGCGGTCGAGCTGGATCGCCTGTTGCGCACGGTGGGCGCCAATCGCCGAACGCTCGAGCGTCGATTCGCCGCGGAGACGAAGATGAGCTTGGGTCAGTGGCGGCGCAGAGCGCGCATCCTCGCGGCGATCGGGTTGCTCGCGGACGGGCACAGCGTGACCCACGTTGCGGTCACCGTCGGCTACGCGTCGCCCAGTTCCTTCGTGGTGGCGTTTCGCTCCGAAGTCGGCGCGGCCCCGCGCGACTTCATGCGCGGCGCCGTTCGCAGATCGGCAACGAGCTGATCAACCGGCCCGCGCCGATTTCAGAACTTGCCGCCGTTCGGCTGAGGGCCATCGGGAATCGGCTCCATGTTGTCCCAGTGCTCGACGATCTTGTCGTCGGCGACTCGGAACAGGTCGAACGTCGCCATTTCCGCGCCGAGAAACACCTGGCTGTACACCATCACGAAGTTGCCCTGTCCGATGATCTTGAACACGTCGCGGTAGATCATGTCTGCGCCAGGGCCGTCCATGAACTCCTCGAACGCCCGTCGGCCGTTCGGTACCTGAGGGTTGTGTTGGATGTACTCCTCACCGACGTAGTCGGCGATGTTCTGCGAGCGATGATTCACGAGCACGTCGTCGACGAAAGCGGTCACGAGCGCCTTGTTGGCCTCGGTCTTGGCTTCGTCAACGACGTCGGTCGGTCCGTCGATCTGTGTGTTGCCGTTCACGGTCGACACGCCCTCGAATGCCGCGATGACGTCCCAGTGCTCGACGATCTTGTCGGCGTCGTCGGTGTCGAAGAGATCGGTCGTGACCCACTTGGCCTCGCCGTCGTTGATGTCTTGAAACACCTGCACGAACACGTTCGGTCCGTCGACGATCGAACGAACCACGCGGATATCGCGCTTCGGGTTGCGTTCGACGAACGGCTCGAAGAACTCCACGAATCCTTCGACTCCGTCACGCACACCCGTGCTGTGCTGGGTGTAGCGGTCGCCCGTGTACTTCTCGACGGCTTCTCGCACCCGCCCGTCCCGAATACCTTCCATGTAGAGGCCGAGTGCGTTGGCAAGCTTCTGATTCATGTCTCTCCTTGTGCGCTGGTTCCTGACCCTGCATCCAAGGCGATCAACCGATGACCGCCAAGGTGGATCTGCGACTTGCGATGGTCGATTCGAGCCAATCCGATTCAGATCACAACGCGCGGCCGAGCACGTTCGTCTTCCAGTCGAGCGGAGTCGTGCCGGTCATGCGCTTGAAGAACTTGGTGAAGTTGGTTGGTTCTGCGAACCCGAGCGCCCGGCTCACATCACCGACGGCGTATGCCGGTTGGCCGAGCAGTCGCCTCGCCTCCAGCGCGATTCGATCGTCCGAGAGCTCCTTGGGCGAACGCCCCGTTGCCTCGCGACACGCACGAGCGAGCGTGCGGGTCGAGAACCCGATCTCGGCGGCGCGCTGGCCGACGCTCATCGTGGCGTCGAGGTGCGCTTCGACATGGTTGCGAAACGCCTGAACGGACGACGGGAGGCGCTGCTCCACGCCGGCAGCGCCCGCGTCCATCAAGCCCAGCCTGACCGACAGCAGGTCGCGCGCTGCTGCCAGCGCGACGAGTTTGGCGGCACTGGTCCGCGACGAGCGCAGCTCGACCTCAGCGATGTCGAGCACCTCGTGAGCTTCATCGACTGCGCTGCCGACCAGTTCTCGGACCAGCGGACCTTCCGGCCAATTCCGTACCCGCACGTCACTCCCGACGAACAGCGCAAGACGCGCGTCGTAGTCCGCGTGGACATCCCAGTGCACCACCTGTCCCGGTTCGACGTACAACAGGCGGCCAGGCGCGAGATCCGCCGAGATGAAGTCGACAGCCGGCGCTCCGACGCCAGCGGTGCAGAGCACCGCCAGATGAAAGCGAATGCGCTGAGGTGCAGCGAGTATCGACGGACTCACCCGTCCGACGAGCTCGCGCCACGACAGCACCTGCAGCGGCACACCATCGACGGGTGGGTGCCACGCAACGTCGAGCATCGGTTCAACCTACGCCGCACGACCTTGCGTACGTGCCTGATTGATGATGGAGAGGCGTTGCGGCGGTTGTCGTAGCGTTTGAGGTTGCCGGTCGGTGGGCTCTTTATGTGCCTGCCACCCGCTGGGTTGGCTTTGTATCGATTTGCTTGCCGACCGGTTCCTTTGCCGTGGTGTGGCTCGAAAGAGGCGAGAGCACGATCAACCCGAATCAGGAGTGCCCACCTCGGTTCCCATCACCGAGAAAGGCATCCACTCCTATGACTATCACCATCGGGATCGACCCTCACAAGGGATCTCACACCGCTGTCGCGATCGACGGCAACGAACACGTCCTCGACGAGATCCGAGTGCGATCTTGCTCGACCCAAACTGCCCGGCTACGTGACTGGGCCGGCCGTTTCGAGGAACGAACGTGGGCGGTCGAGTCCGCTCACGGC
>CALICC010000115.1 GCA_938049325.1 uncultured Ilumatobacter sp.
ATCCACTGGGCGACGTTGTCGAGAAAATACCGATCGTGGGTTACGGCGACGACCGTGCCGGCATATTCCGCCAAGTGCCGTTCGAGCCAGGCGACGCTCTCGGCGTCGAGGTGGTTGGTCGGTTCGTCGAGCAGCAGAAGGTCGGGGCGACTGAGCAGGAGACGACACAGAGCGACTCGTCGACGTTCGCCGCCGGACAACACCGTCACGTCGGCGTCGTCGGGTGGGCAGCGCAGCGCGTCCATCGCGATGTCGACGTTGCGTTCGAGCGACCACGCGTCGGTGGCGGCGATCTTGTCTTCGAGGATCGCCTGCTGTTTGCCGATCTTGTCGTAGTCGGCGTCGGGGTCGGCCCACTTCGCCATGACCTCGTTGTACTCGTCGATGATCGACTGGACTTCGGCGACGCCGTCCATGACGTTGCCCTTCACGTCTTTGTCTGGATCCAAGGATGGCTCCTGCGCGAGGTAGCCGACGCTGAAGCCAGGCGTGAGGCGCGCCTCGCCCTGGTAGCCGTCGTCGAGCCCGGCCATGATCTTGAGCAGCGACGACTTACCCGCGCCGTTCGCGCCCAGCACACCGATCTTCGCCCCGGGGTAGAACGACAGTGAGATGTTCTCCAGCACCGTTTTGTCCGGTGGGTGGATCCGCTTGAGCTTGTGACAGGTGTAGATGAATTCGTGCGCCATGGTCCCTCAGTGTTGTGGTGGCGGTCAGGCTAACGCTGGCGGTGCGCTAGGTTTCGGTTCGTCTCAAAGGGGGTTCGAGATGCGGGTTGCACGGTTGGCGACGTTGTGGTCGGGATTCGCGCTGCTGGTCTCGGGCTGCACGGTGGTGTCGTGGGGGTGGAACCCCTGGGGGCAGCTCGGCACGGGCGACACGGTCACGCGTGAGATGCCGCCGCTCCCCGAGGGTCCTCAGCTCTGGGACCAAGTCGCGACGGGCACCGGGCATTCCTGTGGCGTACTCGCCGACGGAACGCTGTGGTGTTGGGGCGACAACTCTGGCGGTCAGGTCGGCGCCGGTTCGCAGCGATCCGAGCCAACCCCGCTCCAGGTTGGCTCCGATGACGACTGGGCTGCGGTCGCTCCGGGTTCCAGCCACACGTGCGCGCGACGAACCGACGGTTCGCTCTGGTGTTGGGGTCGCAATGGGCTCGGGCAGCTCGGCAACGGCACCACGACCGAGTCGCAGGTACCCGTGCAGGTCGGCACCGACCTCGACTGGGCGGCTATCAGCGCGAGGTCGACGCACTCGTGTGCACAAAAAGATGACGGCTCCGTGTGGTGTTGGGGCGACAACGGCAGCGGCCAGATCGGCGATGGGACGACGTCGGTTGCGTTGGTTCCGGTGCAGGTCGGTACCGATCTCGACTGGACCTCGATCGTGGCGAGTTACCGGTCCACCTGCGGCACCCGAGCGGACGGGTCGGCCTGGTGCTGGGGTGCCAACGATGCTGGCCAACTCGGCAACGGCACGAACAGTGATTCGGCGATGCCGACGCAGGTGGCCGGCGGTCTCGACTGGTCCACGTTGTCGACTGGAAGAACGTCGTGCGGGGTGCGCGTGAGTGGAACGCTGTGGTGCTGGGGCAGCAACTCCGATGGCCAACTCGGTGACGGAACGAGTGTTGGGGCCAACAAGCCGCGCCAGATCGGTGCCGACAGCGACTGGGTTGCGGTCGATTCGGGCTCGACGCACACGTGTGCGCAGCGAACCGACGGGTCGTTGTGGTGCTGGGGCGACAACGGATTCGGTCAGCTCGGAACCAGCACGTTCGACGATTCGAGCACACCGGTGCGCATCGGGGTGAGCGTTGACTGGGACGACGTGGTCGTTGGCGGCAGTTGGTCATGTGCACGACGCGGCCGGCAGGAGGCGTGGTGTTGGGGTGACAACTTCCAAGGTCAACTCGGCACGAACGGCGGCGAGCGGGAGCCGACTCCCGAGCGTGTCGGCCGTCCGACGAGCGGGTGGGTTGATGCTGTCGCCGGCGGTGAGCACACCTGCCGGCTCACCGGCGCTGGCTCGCTCTGGTGCACAGGTCGCAACGCGTACGGGCAACTCGGGGTCGGGGACTTCACCGATCGATCGAGCGCTGCGAAGACGATTGGTGATGGATACGTCGACGTGAGCGCGGGACAGCGTCACGTGTGTGCGACACGTACCGATAACACGCTGTGGTGTTGGGGTGGAAACGGCGCCGGTCAAATCGGCGACGGCTCGCCGTTCGATCAGGACGAACCGGTGCACATTCCAGGAAGCTGGGCGGCGGTCGGTGCCGGAGACTTCAGCACGTGCGCGCTGAGTACTGCTGGCACACTCTTCTGCTGGGGCGGCCTGGACGGGTACGACAGTGTCGACGAGCCGATGCAGCTCGGTGTGGCCAGTGACTGGGTTGCACTCGATGGAGGAGACAGATTCACGTGTGGCCTCCGTGACGACAAGTCCGGTTGGTGCTGGGGTGACAACCAGTTCGGTCAGCTCGGCGATGGATCGACTGCTGATTCACTCGAGCCAGTACGAATCGCAGGTGCCGGTTTCGTCGATGTCACGGCGGGGTCGCGCCACGCTTGCGGCGTGCGACCCGACGGCAGCTTGTGGTGCTGGGGTTCGGATCAGAACGGTCGACTCGGCACCGGAAACGGCGGTGACAGCCCGATGCCCGTCCAGGTTGGAGCAAGCACCGACTGGATCGCAGTCGATGCCGGTGACGCGCACGCGTGTGCGATCAAGCCGTCGACGGTCGCCAACCGCAACGACATGTGGTGTTGGGGGTCCAACGCCAACGGCCAGCTGGGTGACGGCACGACGATCGATCGTCCGGAACCGACGCTGGTGGTCTCGGAACTGAACTGGGTCGGCGTGTCAGCTGGAGCGCGTCATACGACCGGGGTCGTCATCGCATGAGCGTTCAACGATCGTCTTCGAGCCTGGCGAGCGCGTCGTTGCTCGCCTGTTCGTCACCTCCGTAGAACGTGAGCCCCCATTGCGCCACCATTTCGGCGTAGCGGAACGTGTCGTCTCCTGCGGCCGTTCCGGCGCGCAGGTCGTCGTGGATCTGGCCGAGGTCGGTCAGCATTTCGCTCGCCCATGCTTGATGTTCCTCGACGAGTTCGATCAGTCGCGCTCGGTCACCGACATGACCGACGAACAACCGGAACGCTGCCGCGTGGCGGATGGTTGGAGGCTCGAACGGAGCACCGTTCACCCATCGCTGCAGCTCCGCGAGGCCCGATGGTGTGAGTCCGAAGGTCTTCCGAGCGCGGTCGTGTTCTCCCGAGTCGTCGCGTTCATCGACGAGCCCGCGAGTCTGGAGCCGTTCGAGCTCGCGATAGATCTGACTCATGGCAGGTGCCGCCCAGAAGAAGCGAGTCGACTCGAGAGCCCATTGTCGGATCTCGTAGCCCGTCAGACGCGTCCCGAACGAGAGCAGCCCGAGGACGACGTAGCTCGTCGACGGCAGCCAATTCTCGGATTCACGCTTGACAGACATATGTTCCGATGTGGAATATATCGACATGGGAGTCAAAACCGAAGAAAGAGTCCACGTCCGCAATCCAAACACGGGCAGCGAAGCCCTACGAATTCGGCGGTCCGTCTACGACCCGGTGCGACTGGCGATCCTGCAAGCGCTCGATTCGCCGGACGGCCTGGCCAATGCGGAACTTCGAGGCGAGGTCGAGCAGCGGACATCAGCCGAACTGTGGGAGCAGCACTCGGTCGGCTGGTACACGACCTCGGTCAAGCTCGACCTCGAGGCACGCGAGCTGATCGCCAAGAGCGGGTCGCCCCAACATCTCAGGCTCACCGATGCGGGCCGTCGTGCGCTGAGCGAGGAAGGCTGAACCATGGCCAACGTCACGAAGTACCGCAATGGTGTGCCGAGCTGGGCTGATGTCGCCGTCACCGATCCAGCAGCAGGGGCAGCGTTCTATTCGGCGCTGTTCGGGTGGGAGGCCGAAGACCAGGGGGCCGAGGCCGGCAGTTATCACATGTTCCGCATTGACGGCGCTGCGGTGGCTGGGCTCGGTCCGCGCCAGACCGACGAGGCGATGCCGATCTGGTCGGCCTACATCGCTGTCGACGACCTCGATGCCACGCTCGTCGCTGCCGAGGCAGCGGGCGGCACGATCGTCATGGAGCGCATGGACGTCTTCACCTCGGGCTCGATGGCCGTCGTGGTCGACCCGACCGGTGCGGCCGTCTCGTTCTGGGAGGCTGGCGACCACATCGGCGCCGAACTGGTGAATGTGCCCAACACGCTTGCCTGGCATGAGCTCACGACCCGCGACGCCGAGGCATCGAAGGCGTTCTACGCGGCCGTCGTCGGCTGGAACTATCAGGCGATGCCGGAAGGGTCGGGTGCCGACGGCTACGAGATGATCATGGTCGGCGAGCGAGTCGTCGGTGGGATCATGCCGATGACGGGTGAGGACTGGGGCGACTTGCCCTCGCACTGGATGGTCTACTTCGCCGTTGCCGACACCGACGCCGCGGCGGCGAAGGTGACCGAGCTCGGCGGCGCGGTCTCGGTCCCGCCGTTCGACATGGGGGTGGGTCGCATGTCGGTGTGCAATGACCCCGACGGCAACGCGTTCTCCGTGATCTCATTCAGCGGTCCGGCGGATGAAATCGAGGGCGGCATCGCTTGACTCGCCCGCTGCGTTGCGGCGCTCAGTCGACGTCGACCAGCGGGAACCGCGGGTCGCTGCCGAGCGGGCCGCCGACGACCAGGCCATCGGCTTCGTACGGCGGAGAAACCTGCCACGGGCGAGTTGCGAAGGTGGCGTCGTCGCCGATCCACCGGAAACTCACCGCACGCCGGCGATGATCGAGGTCGTTGCCCGGCGCATCGTGGAGCGTGCGGTAGTGGAACGCGATGACGTCGCCGGGCTCGACGTCGAAGGAGAGAATCCGGTGCGCGCCCGCAGCGATCTCCGCATCGAGATCGGGCACCAACTCGTAGCCATCCGGAGCAGGTGCATAGGGCGTGTGATCAACGAACTTGCGCGGCACGAACCAACGGTTCCAGCGATGCGAGCCTGCGATGAAACGCATGCCTGAGCTTGCGGGGACGGCGTCGAGCGCAACCCAGAGGCTGACGTTCTGGTCGCCGTCGATGCAGTAATACGGCTGATCGTGGTGCCAGGGGGTCCGCTCGGTGGCGCCGGGTTCTTTCACCAGAACGTGCTCGTGAAAGAACCGGACCGTGTTGGACTGCATGAGTGAACGAGCGACCGACGCCAGCGGGCTCTCGAACGCTGCACGGCGGTAGGGCTCGACGTTCGGCCACGTGACGTAGTCGGTCCAGAAGCCGGTCGCGTTGGTGCTGTCGGTGTACCAGTGCGACCATTCGCTCGGGTTCGTCCGGTTGTGTTCGACGCCGTCGGCGAGGGCGTCGAGCCAGTGCTCGTCGAGCACACCGCGCACGATCGTGGCGCCGTCGGCCGCGAACTGCTCGGACGCAGCATCTGGTACGCACGCGATTCGGCCGGAAGCCTGAGTGTGACTCTCCTCCGCCGATCGCATTCGCCCATCTTGGTCCACCGCCACTCGTTGTCCGGCACCTCCCGTGGTTTTTGCACTGACAGTGACAACGCGTTCCGTGGTCTGTTTGAGCCGAAACTCGCGTCACCCCAGCTCAGGACCCCTGGCGCTTGGTCGCGGTGGGCAGTACCTTGGACGTCAGCGGTCGGCAGCGGGCAGAAAAACTGGGAGACATCGTGTCCTCACAACGTTGGCGCCTTACTGCGCTCGCACTGCTCATTCCTGGGCTGGTCGGCATCGCCGCCGGATCATCCCCCGCCCAGGCTCAAGTCGACGAACCCGTGGAGTCGTACGTGGTCGTGATGGCCGCTGACCCTGCGGTTGCGTACGAAGGCGCCGAGCCGGGCCTCGCGCCGACGAAGCCGGGTGAAGGGGACAAGCTCGACCCGGCCGCCACGGCGGTCGAAGAGTACGTCGAGTTCCTCGAAGCCGACCAGGACGCAGCGCTCAGCCGAGCCGGCGTCGCCGCCGATGCGGTGGTGCAGAACTACACCTACGCGATCTCGGGCTTCGAGGTGAGCGCGACGAGTACGCAGGTCAAGGCACTCGAAGGACAGCCCGGCGTTGCCAGTGTGGTTCCCAACGAATTCCGTCAGCTCCAGACCGACGCGTCGGCTTCGTTCCTCGGCCTCGACGATCCCGGTGGGGCGTACGAAGCCGGGTACACAGGCGAAGACGTCGTTGTCGGCGTCATCGACAGCGGTATCTGGCCCGAACACGGCTCGTTCGCCGACGACGGGTCATACAGCGAGTTGGCCGACTATGCCGACCTGCCATGCGACTTTGGTGACACCGAATACAACGCCGACGACGCGCCGTTCGAGTGCAACAACAAGGTGCTCGGAGCGCGCGACATGCGCGATGGCTACAAGAACGCGATCGGCCCCGAGACGTTCAACTCGGCGCGTGACTACGACGGTCACGGCACACACACCGCAGCCACGGCAGCCGGCAACGAAGGGGTCGCCGCCGACATCTTCGGTGTCGATTTCGGTGCCGTCAGTGGCGTCGCCCCGCGTGCTCGCGTGATCGCCTACTCGGCGTGCGGCGACCAAGGGTGCGTGTTGTCCGACCTGCTCGGGTCCATCGATCAGTCCGTCGCCGATGGCGTCGACGTGATCAACTACTCGATCGGCAGCGCAACCGGCAGTCTGACGTCTCCGGACGACATGGCGTTCCTGTTCGCAGCCGACGCAAACGTGTGGGTTGCCACATCGGCTGGCAACTCCGGTCCAGGCCCCGACACCATCGGGAGCCCGGCCAGCGTGCCGTGGGTGACCACGGTGGGTGCCAGCACCCAAGCCCGTACGTTCTCGGCGTTTGCCCGGTTCGGTAACGGCCAAGTCGCCACAGGCGCCAGTGTCACGGGTGCCACCGACGGAGCCGTCCAGCTCGTGGATGCCGCCGATCTCGGCAATGAACTGTGTGACCCAGCGGTCGAGTTCACCGCTGACATCACGGGCAAAGCTGTGCTGTGTCTGCGTGGCGAGTTCGCTCGTGTCGACAAGAGCCTGGCAGTTGCCGAACAGGGTGGAGCGGCGATGGTGCTGTACAACCCGAACGATGCTCAGGCACTCGTCACCGACCTGCACTTCGTGCCGTCGGTTCACGTCAACTTCTCGACGGGCTCGATCGTCAAGCTCTACATCGAGGTCTTCGGTGAAGCAGCGACGGTGCAACTGACCGAGGGCGCTGTCGTTCCCGCTCAGGGGTCGACGATGGCCGACTTCTCCTCGCGAGGAGCGAACACCATTGCACCCGACCTGATCAAGCCGGACGTCACCGCGCCAGGTGTCAACATCCTCGCCGGGCACACGCCGTTCCCGTCGAGCGGTGCCCCCGGACAGTTGTTCCAGTCGATTTCGGGAACCTCGATGTCGAGCCCGCACGTGGCGGGTGTGTTCGCATTGATGCGCCAGGCAAACCCAGACTGGACGGCCGCGATGGCCAAGTCAGCGATCATGACCACTGCTCGCCAGGACGTCACCAAGGAAGACGGCAGCACTCCGGCTGATCCGTTCGACATGGGGGCCGGTCACATCGACCCCAGCGGTGCGGTCGACGCGGCGAACTCCGTGTTCAACCCCGGCCTCGTGTACGACGTCGGCCTGAGCGACTATTTCGCATTCCTGTGCGGAGCGGACGACTCGGTGTTCTTCGACCCGGTGGGAACCTGCGGGGCGTACGAAGCAGCTGGCGTCTCGACCGATGCAACGGCACTCAACCTGGCGTCGATCGGCGCCAGCCAAGTGGCCGGAGTGGTCACCGTCGAACGAACCGTCACCTCGGTGGCGGACGAGACGCTCGACTTCTCCGCTGAGGTCTCGGCGCCAGCTGGCTTCGACGTCATCGTCACGCCGTCGGTGCTGACGTTGGCGCCGGGCGAGTCGGCGACCTTCGACGTCACGATGACGTCGACGACGGCTACTCCGGGCCAATGGGCATTCGGCTCGTTGACGTGGGCGGGCGGCGGCTACTCCGTCTACAGCCCCATCGCCGTGCGCGGGCTGGCATTCGCTGGCCCACAGACGGTGGTGGGTTCAGGCGTCGACGGATCTGTCGATGTGCCCGTGACGTTCGGCTTCGATGGTCCCTACGCCGTCGGCCGTCACGGAGCGGCACAGCAGATTTCGCTGTCCGGCACGGTCGGTCAGGACCCTGACCAGTCGTTCGACCCCGCTGACACTGTTGGAAATGTGGCCTTCGAGGTCACGACGTCGTCCACGGCGTTCGTCCGGTTCGCGTTGACCGACGCCGACCTCGCAGTCAGCAACACGAACGTCGACCTCGACGTCTACCTCTTCGACTCGGCAGGGAACCTTGCAGCGTCGTCGGGCGCCGGTGGGACGTCGGAGTTGATCGACATCCTGATTCCGCCCGACGACACATGGACGTTGTTCGTCCACGGTTGGAACACCGACGGCGGTGACGTGGACTTCACGCTTCGTGCGTACGACGTACCCGACCTGTCGGGCACGCCGACGCTCGAAGTCGACGGAGTGCCCGGCTCGGTGGCCGTCGGCCAACAGGAGACGCTGGTGGCTTCGTGGTCGGACCTCGAAGCCGACTCCAGCTACCTCGGAGCGCTGTCGCACTTCAATCTCGGAGGGCTGATCGGCGTCACGCTGGTGGAGATCAACACCTGACCGTCTGAGACGAACCGGGCCGCGACGTCGGCGCGGTGAGGTCGATGACGTGAACATGCACCCAGCCGTGAGAGGCTGGGTGCATGCTTCCCGTCGCTGATTTCGGATCCACCGGGCACACATCCACACGCGTCATCTTCGGCGCCGCGGCACTGGGTGCCATGAGTCAGTCGCGTGCGGACGCGACGTTGCAACAGGTTGCCGACGCCGGCATCAACCACATCGACACCGCTGCCGGGTACGGCGCGTCCGAAGATCGGTTGAAGCCGTGGCTCGCCGATCATCGAAGCTCGGTCTTCCTGGCCACCAAGACCGGTGAGCGTGGGGGAGCGGCCGCTCGCGCTCAGCTCGAGACTTCGCTCGAACGGATGGGTGTCGATCACGTCGATCTCATCCAATTGCACAACTTGGTCGACCCCGACGAGTGGGAGACGGCCTTCGCTCCGGGTGGGGCAGCCGAAGCGCTGGTCGCCGCGCGCGACGAAGGGTTGGCAGCGCACATCGGCGTCACGGGGCACGGACTGCCGGTTGCGGGCATGCACCTGCGCAGCCTGGAGCGCTACGACTTCGCATCGGTGCTGCTGCCGATCAACTTCATTCTCATGGACAACCCGGCCTATCGCAGCGATGTCGAGCAGCTGCTCGCTTTGTGCGCCGACCGCAAGGTGGCGGTTCAGACCATCAAGTCCATCGCCCGCGGGCGTTGGGCCGACGGCGACACGAGTCGATTCAGCTGGTACGAGCCGTTGACCGAGGCAGCGCCGATCGCCCGGGCGGTCCGCTACGTGCTCGCCAACGAGCAGCTGTTCTTGAACACGAGCAGCGACGCTCGTTTGCTGCCACTGCTGCTGGAAGCCGCTGAAGGCGATCTCAGTGCGCCTTCCGATGACGAGATGCGTTCAGACGTGGCCGACCTCGGCATCACCCCGTTGTTCGACGAGGCGAGTCCCGCGGCGATCTGAGGGTCGACTCCGACATCCGCCAACGATGAGTCCCGCAGTCTGACCATGGCAACGTTGCCTCCGCCGACCGGCCCGCCCGTCCACACCGAGTTCGAGGTTGAGCGGTGGGCCGAGCAAGCGCGTCGACGTAAGGCCTTCCTTCGTCGCCGTCGCCGACGTCGCGCCGGGATGGCGGCAGGGGTGCTCGGCTCGTTCGTCCTCGCGGGCGGTATCGGTTTCGGTCTGTCGCAGTGGCAACGCAACGCCGAACCTGCTGCGACATCGGTCGTTCCCACCAGCACGACGACTGCGCCGCCGCCGACGACCGTGCCTGTCACCGTGGCGCCCGGCGACCTGGTGATGGTCGACGAGGTTTGGCTGGTCGACCGCGGTGACGGCGTCTACGACTGGGGCGTCATCGTTTTGACCCCACCGTTGGCGCCGGAACGAAGTGCCATCGAGATCGATGTTCGCTTGCTCGATGCCGATGACGCGGTCGTCGCTCGCGAGCTTCGAGTCGTCGACAACGTCGATGACGACTCACCGGGCGCAGCGATCGGCCAACTGATCGAGCCCGAGTCGCCTCCCGTGCGTCTCGAGTTCGACATCACGGTCGGCGAGCCGTCGAACGGCCAGTCGTTCGACGACGTGCTGGCAGCGCGAGGTCTCGTGCGTCGCGACGACGAACTGGTCGGCCGCGTCGCGTCGTCGTCTGACCGCCTGGTGAGCGACGTGGTCGCGGCGTTCGTGTGGCGAGACGAGGGCGGTGACGTGGTCGCGATGGCGCTGCAGCCCATCGACGAGGTCCGGCCTGGGTCGAACACAGAACTCGAGCTCGACCTTTCCGGGCTCAACGTTCCGGACGGGCGTCCGGACGACGTGTTGTGGTTCGCGGCAAATTGAAGGTGCAGATCGGCTCGCGTGCTGGCAGAATGTCGCACCTCGTCCGCACATATCCGGATCGAGTCATGGTGGTCATAGCTCAATAGGTAGAGCACCAGGTTGTGATCCTGGCGGTTGGGGGTTCAAGTCCCCTTGGCCACCCGGCGCAGTGATGCGTATTGCTTCTCTAGCTCAATTGGCAGAGCAGTGGACTCTTAATCCATTGGTTCTGGGTTCAAGTCCCAGGGGAAGCACAGTCGACGGTCCGTTCACGTATGTGGGCGGACCGTTTGCGTTCCCGGGCGAACCCTGCAAGCTGCCGTTGCGACACCAACCTTGCAGGGTTCATGTGGGCAGGGTTGGTGTGGGCAGGGTTGGT
>CALICC010000116.1 GCA_938049325.1 uncultured Ilumatobacter sp.
CGCTGGCGCACAAGGTCGCGTCGCTGCGGCGTGCGCTCGAACCGTGCGGATTCGCTGGGGCTCCCGTCACGACGGCGGTGTGCTTCGCCGACGCAGACTTCGCGCTCCGGGCAGAACCGTTCCGCATCATCGGCACCTGGGTGTCGTGGTCGCGGCGTCTCACCGAGCTGGTGCTCGAGCAGGAGTTGTTCTCGGTCGAAGCGATTCAGATCGTCGCCGAGCAGTTGGCGTCGACCCTTCCACCGGCCGACTGATCGGCCTGCCGTTCCGGCACGACGCTCGTTGCTGAGCTCACCGGAGGATCAGCGCCGAGCGCTCCTGGTCCGCCCGATCAATCGGCAGCTTCGTCGCCGGACTTGAGTGATTTTTCGAACCAGCGCTGCGCGTACGGGTTGTCGTTGTACGGCTCGATCGAGCGGTACCCGGCCTGTTCGTACATCGTGATCGCTGAGGTCAGCGTTGCGTTCGTGTCGAGCCGCACAACCCGGTGACCAACCTCCTGGCTGAGTCGTTCGAGTTCTGCGAGGAGGCGCGCAGCGAGCCCGACGCGTCGCCAGGTCGGCGCGATCCACATGCGCTTGATCTCGCCGATCCCCTCGTCGATCGTGAGCAGACCGCCGCAGCCGATGGCTTCTTCGTCATGGTGAACGACGACGAATCGTCCGGACGGAGCGTCGAAGTGTTCGGCGTCTGCGGTCAACGTGTCGCCGGGATCGAAGCCGGTGTCGAACCGTGCGTCGAGCTCGGCAAAGTAGGCGTTCATCGACGCGATCGCCTCGGTCGAACGCGCGTCGACGACGTCGAACGTGACGTGATCGGCAAGGCGGCGTCGAGCTGCGAGTCGCTGGGTATCGGGTACCGAGAGATCGTGGATCAGCATCGTGCACACGCGGGAGAGCAGATCGTCGAAGTCGCCGGAACGACGTGGATCCCAGTGCTGAGTGTCGATCACCGTGGTGGACCCAGCTTGGTCGAGCATCGCGTCATGCCAGGAGGCGAAGTGCGAGCGCAGTTCGCGCAGATGGTCGATCGTGAGGTCGACTTCAGCTGCCCGGTCGCGGGTGCGCACGCGAGCGAGTAGTTCATCGGGTGAAGCTTGCAAGAGCACGAGGACGTGAGGGCGCGGGAGTGACTCGATCGCGGCGTGCATTTCGGCGAGCACGCGTTCGCGGTCGACCGGATCGGCGAGGAACTCGGCGAACGGCGCTGTTCGCATCACCGTGAAGTCGCACACGACGAGGCGATCGTCAGCGACATCACGCAGCAGATCGGCTCGCGCATGCAGGAAAGCGAGTTCGGTGTCGAGGGCAGCGGACGGCGTTGCCTCGCCCGTGTAGTAGCTGTCGAGCAACGGGCTGACCGACACCGGGTCGAGGACGAGCTCGGCACCCAAGCGTTCGGCGAGCGCCCGCGACGTGGTGCTCTTGCCGACACCGGTGGGTCCGTCGATGGCGATGATCGTCATGGCGAGTCGTCGATCAGGAGCTGCACGAGAGTTGCGAGCACCCAACTCGTTCGCGTGCCCAATCGGGTCGTTTGGTCGCGTACGTGTCGTGTTCGGGTTGCTCCTCGTAGGGCCGGCGAAGCACGTCGAGGAGCCCGTCGATCATCCCGAAGTCGCCGGTGTCGGCCTTGTCGATCGCGAGCTGAGCCAGGTAGTTACGCAAGACGTACTTGGGGTTGACGGCGTGCATTGCCGTGGTTCGCTCCGCTGCAGAGTTGCCGGTGGTCAGCGACAGATCGCGGTAGTTGCGCAACCAGGTCGCCGTTCGATCGGTGAGTTCGGCGGTCATCTCGTCCGGGCGGTAGTACGCCGGCGCGAGGTGCTCGACCAGATCGCCGCTGTGCGCGTCAACGCCGAGCGCGTCGAGATCAAGATCGCCGAGTTGGCGGAAGAAGATCGTCATGTCGGTCTCGGTGGCCGGGAGGATCTCGAGGATCTCGTCGGTCAGCTGTTTCGTGACAACGGCGTCGGCGCTGCAGAGACCGAGCTTGGCAGCGAGCGCCCGATCCCAGCCCGCTTCGAAGTGGCGGCTGTAGTCGTCGAGCGTGGCCTGGAGCGGCTCGGCGTCGTCGGTGAGCGCGTGGAGTGCACCGCCGAGGCGGGCGAGATTCCACAACGCGATCTGCGGTTGGTTGCCGTAGCGGTAGCGGCGCATCGAGGCATCGGTCGTGTTGGGTGTCCAGCCTGGGTCGAAGTCGTCGAGCCATCCGTACGGGCCGTAGTCGATGGTCAGCCCGAGGATCGACAGATTGTCGGTGTTCATCACGCCGTGGACGAATCCCACGCGCATCCAGTCGACCATGAGGTCAGCGGTCGACATCGCCACCTCCTCGAACATCGCGGCGATGGTGTCGTTGTCGAGCGTCGCGTCGCTGGACAGGTCGCGGACGAGATGTGGAAAGTGCCGGCGGATGGTGTGCTCGACCAGCGCTCGCAGCAGCTCGCTCTCGCCACGCGCCGCTGGCAGTTCGAAGTGTCCGAAGCGCACGAAACTCGGCGCAACCCGACACACGACGGCGCCTCGCTCGAGTTCGGGGTGCCCGTCGTACAACATGTCGCGCATCACGTCGTCGCCCGTGAGGGTGAGACTCAGAGCGCGCGTCGTCGCGACACCGAGATGGTGCATGGCTTCGCTGCAGAGGAACTCGCGTACCGACGAGCGCAAGACAGCGCGACCGTCGCCCGATCGCGAATACGGCGTGGGGCCGGCGCCTTTGAGCTGCAACACTTGGTGGCCGCCATCTGACGTGTCGACTTCGCCGAGTGCGATGGCGCGACCGTCGCCGAGTTGTCCTGCCCAGTTGCCGAACTGGTGGCCGCCGTAGTTCATTGCGTGTGGTGCCATGCCGTCGACGACGGCGTTGCCGCTGAACACGCTGGCAAAGCGGTTGCTTGCGACGCAGTCGGCGTCGAACCCCAGGAGCTGGGACATCTCATGAGAGTGGGCAGCGAGGCGCGGGCCGCCGGTGGGAGTGGGGGCGACCAACGACCAGGCTGCGCCGGTCACTTGGCGCCGCTGATTGCTTTCGTCACGATCGCCGGGAAGGTCCTCGAGGTACCAGTGATCGAAGTGGAGATCATCGAAGCCAGGCACTTGCCCAGTCTGTCAGGAGCGCCGCGACGACGCGCAGAGCTCGAGTGAACATCTGGTCGGTACAACGAAGACTTCAGCCCCGAGAACCGAACTGTTTACGGTGTGCTCATGCGAATCTGGCGACTCCAAGAACTCGGCGACCCTGCGGAACAGCTCCGACTGGTCGACGAAGATGTGCCGACGCCCGGACCCGGGCAAGTGCTGATCGACATCGAAGCGGTCGGGCTCGCGTTCCCTGACGTCTTGCAGTGTCGAGGCCAGTACCAGGTGAAGAGCGGGCCCGGATTCACACCCGGCGGTGAGTCGTGCGGTCGAGTTGCTGCGCTCGGCGAAGGAGTCGACAACGTCGAGGTCGGCCAGCGCGTCGTGTTCCTGGGCAGCGGCGGACTCGCCGAGCAGGTGGTGCACGCCGCTGCCGCGGTGTTCCCGGTCCCCGACGGCGTGTCGGCCGAAACAGCGGCAGCGATTCCGATCAACTACTGCACGACGCTCTATGCGCTCCAGGATCGGGCCCATCTGCAAGCCGGCGAAACCGTGCTCATCACCGGCGCGGCTGGCGGAACCGGAACCGCAGCGATCCAGCTCGCCAAGGCGGCAGGTGCGAAGACGATCGCCATCGCCGGAGGCGACACCAAGGTCGAACTCGTCCGCAGCATCGGCGCCGACGTCGTGATCGACCACCGCGCAAACCCTGACTGGGTCGACGCAGTTCGCGAGGCGTCGGGTGGCGGTGTCGACGTCGCATATGACCCGGTCGGCGGCGACACCTTCCACCAGGTGCGTCGATGCATGGGATGGGACAGCCGACTGCTCGTCATCGGATTCGTCGCCGGCATTCCGGAGGTCAAGACGAACCACGCCCTCCTGAAGAGTTACTCGATCGTTGGCGTTCACTGGGGCGCGTCGCTTGCGAAGTTCCCCGAGTCGCTCGGCGAGCAGATGGCGACGTTGCTCGCGATGGCGGCCGAGGGCACGGTCGACCCGCCGCTGTACCCGCCATACGCGTTCAGCGACGCCGCGACGGCGCTGCAAGATCTCGCCGACCGCAAGACGCACGGCAAGGTCGTCGTGACGCTGTAGCTCACGCGATCGCCCCGTCCGTCGGGGCCCTCGCCTCCCGAGATCCGGCGCAGCTCGTCGTACGCTCTGCGCATGGACCTGTCGGATTTCACGATCTTCACCGAGCCGCAACAGGGTGCGACCTACGACGATCTACTGCACGTTGCTCAGCGCGCCGAAGCCCTTGGATTCGGAGCGTTCTTCCGGTCCGACCACTATCTGTCGATGGGCGGGGGTGATGGTGCGCCGGGGTCAACCGACGCGTGGGTGACCCTGGGGGCGTTGGCGCGAGAGACGTCGACGATCCGTCTCGGCACGCTCGTGTCGTCAGCGACGTTCCGGCTACCAGGGCCGTTGGCGATCTCCGTGGCGCAGGTCGACCAAATGTCGGGTGGACGTGTCGAGCTCGGTCTCGGAGCTGGCTGGTTCACCCAGGAGCATGATGCGTACGGCATCCCGTTTCCCGAACTCGGGGAGCGTTTCGATCGTCTTGAGGAACAGATGGATGTGATCACGGGTCTGTGGTCGACGCCGGCGGGCGAACTCTTCGATCACGACGGAACGCACTATCCGATCAAGGACTCACCGGCGCTACCCAAGCCGGTCCAGGCACCCGTTCCGATCATCGTCGGCGGCGGTGGCCCCAAGCGCACTCCAGCGCTCGCGGCCCGCCACGCCACCGAGTTCAACACGCCGTTCGTCTCGCTCGATTTCTTCCAGGAACAGACCGATCGTGTTCGTCGAGCATGCGAACACATCGATCGAGATCCGGAGACCATCACGTACTCAGCGGCCTTGGTCGTGTGCGTCGGGCTCGACGAAGCGGAGTTCGCACAGCGGGCCGAGGCGATCGGACGCGAGCCGGATGAACTTCGTGCCAATGGTGCGGCAGGGACTCCCGATGAACTGCGCGTTGTCGTCGAGCGTTGGCGCGAGGCAGGTGCCGAGCGGGTTCATCTTCAGGTGCTCGATCTCTCCGATCTCGATCATCTGGACTTGATCGCGGCAACGCTCGCCTGATTGTCGCGGC
>CALICC010000117.1 GCA_938049325.1 uncultured Ilumatobacter sp.
TGATGCAGATGGACCGGTCCTCGGCGGGTGTGAAGATTGCCGTGAGCACGATGTTCTCGACGAGCCCGGCCGACAGCGCCGCACCGACCTGATCGCACACCAGGTTGTAGACCGTTGCTGACGTTGTGTTGGCTTGGAACGTGCGCACGCCCGACAGTTGGGCGTACCGGCCGTCTCCGGCACCGCTCGACTCCCACCGCTGGATGTATGGACCATCGAGTTCCGTGCCCGTCGTGATCGAACACCGCAACTCCTCATCGGGAACACCATCGTCAACCGCCGTCGTGGAGAACACGGTCACGCTGCCCGGTGCCGGACTCCGCACCAAGACCGAGGCCACCACCTCGTCATCTGCGCCGACCATGACCGACGCCTCGTAAGCGGTGACCGCGAATGGCTGCGAGCTGGCGAGGCTGGCGACCTGCTCTTCGAGTGCCTCGACCTTCTCGGTCAGCTCCGGACCGCCGCCCGCCACGGTGTAGCCCACGACGTCGACGAGGACGTCGGTGGTGAAGCCGGCCTGGCCGAGCGCGTCGTAGGAGATCTCGATCTTGCCGGCGTCGGGCCCAGTCGTCGGAACTTCAACCTGCACTGCGTTCGGGGCGGTCTGGCCCGCCTCGAAATTCAGGCTCGAGGTCGACGGGCTCCCCGCAGCGTTTGCCGGACGCACCGAGATGAAGCCATCGGCTTGTGCACGAACCGCCGTGACGTTCAGGAGTACGCCGGTCGCTCCCTCGGGAACAACGGTCGTGTCGCCGGTCGAGGTCGGGATCTCGCCTGTGACCTGGAGATCTTGCGCGACCGGAGATGCGAACGGTCCCGCAAGACCGAGGTCAGTGCCATCGCGTGTGTCGAGAATTCGCGCTGGTTCGATCAGTACCGTCGACGATGGGGGCGAAGCAGCGTGCGTCACCAGCACCCCGCCAGCACCGATCGTGACGGCCACGGCAGCGCCGATCGAGGCCCACCGCGTCCGCAACAGTTGTGGGGTCTTCATCTTTCATCTCCCTTGTGTGAGCCGTGCCGCTGATCGGCAGGGTCATGACCACAAGGCGTGAGGCGCGACCTCACGATGTGAGATTGCTCTAGGTCGGGACCGAATTGAGCGCGGCCGCGAGACCGAACGATGCGCCATCTGCACGTGCGATCGTCCAGTCGTCGGGTGCCATCGACGCTCGCGTCGCCTCGACTGTTTGATCGAAGATCTCCTGCGAACTCGCTGGTGCGAAGAACCCTGTCGCGTCGCACAGCCCGTCGAACCAACCCGTGAGCAGCGCCACCGAACGCTGATCGTCGTCGGCGAGCGCGCACGCCGCGGCGATCGGCAGGGCAAGCGCGACCGCATGCGCATCGAAGCGACGAATGCTGCTTTCGAGGACGGCGCGTGCTTCGGTACGCGCCGTCGCCAGGTCACCCATCAGGTAGCGGATCACGGTGGTGGCCGTACGCCCTTCGGTCGCCGGTCGCTTGAAGTCGGTCACGACGAACTCGTCGGCGCGCCGAGCGAGCACCAGCCCTGCTTCGGGCGAGCCCGACAGCGCTCGCATCATGGCTTGACCGCGCAATGCGTGCGCGGCGAACGAGGTGTCGTCCAATTCGAGCGCCACCTCGTGTTGCTCGGCGAAGTAGTCGGCGCATGACTCGTGATCGCCCATGAACCACGCCGACGTCGCGGCGATTTCCAGCGCGGCGATCCGCATGCGCCCGACGGTCCAGTCGTCCGCGAGGCAGCTGAGAATTGCCTCGCGGGTTCTGTCCAGCTCGCCGAGGCCGAAGTGGTGTCCGGCACGAACGATGTGGAGGTTGCGGGCGTCGATCGGCTCGAGGATGCGGAGGGCATCGCCCGTGAACCGGGCCAACTCGTTGAACGCGCCGTGGTCGAACGACACCATGCCGAGCAGTGCGCTGGCGTGACCGACCGAGAGCGGATCTGCTGCGTGATGGATGCGCAGTACTCGCCGCAACCGGTCGCGCGCCTCGCCGACGCGGCCCGCGCCATACCAGGCCGTGGCGACAGAAGTGGCGAGTGCGATGTCGCGGGCCGGGTCACCTGGTGAACGCTCGATTCGATCGAGCGCAGCGAGTACTTCATCGCCGACCGAGTCGAGGCGCAGCGCCGGGTGTGGCGTCGTCACATGGTCGATTGCTGCTCGTCGAACCAATCCGGCGTGCCGGCGCTCGAGTTCGTTCGCGCGGCCGGCGGTGTCGAGGCGCTGTCGGCAGTGCTGGCGGATCGTGTCGAGCATGCGATACCGAACCGGACCGTTGGTCGACATCGTGAGCAAGCTGCGATCGACCAGGTCGGCGACGGCGATCCCGACCTCCACGGGGTCGGCGTGCTTCGCCATCAGCTGGTTGATCGCAGCAAGGGGTACCGAGCCCGCGAATATCGAGCACGCCTCGAGCACCTCGAGTGAACGCTCATCGAGCGCGGCGATGCTGGACGAGACCAACACGTCGAGGCTGCGGTGTCGTTCAGGCAGGTCGGCGGGCGCCGAAAACGAGGAGTCGTCGGGCGCCGACAGGATCTCGTCGATGCTGACGGTGCGAAGGCGAAACGCCGCGAGTTGCAGCGCGAGTGGGAGTCCGTCGAGCCGGTTGTGGAGCTCGACGAGCGCGTCGGCATTCGCCTCCGTCATCGTGATGCTGCCGTCCGCTGTGAGCATGCGCAGGCCGGGATGTGTGGCGACCTCTCCCACCGATCCCGCTGCTGGTTCGAACGGCTGGACACGCACGAGGTGTTCGGCCGTGATCTTCAGACTGCGTTGGCTGGTGACGAGTAAGTGGGCGGTGCCCGCCTGAACCAGCGCGCCCGCCGCCTCGGAGAAGTCGTCGGGGAGTTGCTCGCAGTTGTCGAGAATGAGGAGCGAGGTCGTTGACGAAGCCGCACCAGCGAGGGTCGTGAGTCGATCGGTGAGTGGGTCTCCGTTCACGCCGAACGCGTCTTCGATGTACGTCAGGGCTTCATCGGTGCTGGAAGCGGTCGAGAGGTCGATGAAGACCGATCCGTCGAACACGGTGCCGACCGCTTGGGCGAGTCGGGTCTTGCCGACACCACCCGGACCCGTGAGTGTGACGAGTCGATGCGTTTGGAGTGCGCTGATCACATGCTCGATGTCGTCGTTGCGCCCATAGATCGCGCCGCGGTCGTGCACGGGCGGAGGTCGGCTGGGGTGGCTCGTCGCGGGCTGTGTCTCGACCTCGTGGTTGAGGATCTGATGTTCGAGTTCGCGGAGCTCTGGAGTCGGATCGAGACCGAGTTCGTCAAGGAGTCGGCGGCGCAGCGCAGCGGCAACGTCGAGCGCGGCGGTCTGGTCGCCATCTTGGTAGAGGACGCGCATCAAGATGCCGGTCAGCTGCTCGTTGTACGGATGGGCGCCGAGGTCGGCGCGCACGTTGTCGACCACGGCTCGGCCGCGTCCGTCGCGCAGCGCTCGCTCGTAGTGGCCGATCGCTGTGGCGAGGTGCACCCGTCGCAGCTCGGTCGCCGTGCTGATCGCCCACGGTTCGTCGACGTACTCGGCAAATGGTGGGTCGTTCCAGAGGCTCAATGCCGTATCGGCCGCTGAGACAGAATCGGTGGCTTCGGCGTCGGCAGCTGCGTCGAGGAACGCGGTGATGTCGAGTTCGTCGCGGGGGAGGGCGAGCACGTAGGCGCCCGGCTCGTGACGCAGACAACTGCTCTCCGCACGAGGTGCGAGGTCGGGTTCGAAGATGCGTCGAATCTTGGAGATGTGGACCTGGATCGACGCTTCAGCCGAGCGCGGCGGCTCATCGGGCCACAGCGCATCGACCAGGCGGTCGATCGAGACACGTTGCCCAGGGTGCGCGCCGAGCAGTGCGAGGATGACCCGGAGCCGCGGTGCAGTCACGAGTTGCGTCGAACCAGACACGGGGCCCGCCTCGATGGTTCCGAGCAGCCGGAGCATCATCGTTTCCGACGATAGTGGGGTGCGTGTCGTGCGGATTCCTCAGATCGCGAGCGCCTGGACGACGCGGAACGCATCTCCGGATCACCAGCTCACGGCGCGCTGCGTGCGATGGTGGATGACGTGGCGCTCTCGCAATCAACCCCTCGTGGCGGCCCTGTCCCCTTCGAGCGATTCATGGAAACTGCGCTCTACGGGCCCGACGGGTTCTACACGTCGGGTGGCATGGCAGGCCGACGTGGTGACTTTCTCACCTCCCCCGAGGTCGGGCCGCTGTTTGGCGCGGTTGTCGCCCGATACCTCGACGCCGAATGGCGGCGCCTCGGTGAACCTGCTCGGTTCACCGTCGTCGATGCCGGAGCCGGCCCCGGCACGCTGGCGCGCACGGTGCTTGCGGCGGCCCCAGCGTGTGCCGCCGCGTTGCGATACATCGCGGTCGAGGTGTCGGATGCGCAGCGGGCCAAGCATCCGGAGGGCGTCGAGTCGATGTCGGCGATGCCGAACGAACCGTTCGTCGGTGTCGTGGTCGCGAACGAACTCCTCGACAACCTGCCGTTTCGGCTCGCCGTGTTCGACAACGGATGGCGCGAAGCGTTTGTCGTGAGCGCGCCGGATGGATCGTTCGTCGAACAGTTGAGCGCCCGCTTCGATCCGCTTCCCGCCGCACTGCCGAACAACGCGACGCACGGCTCGCGCGCGCCACTCGTCGAACGGGCCGCGAAGTGGGTTGAAGAGGCACGTGAGGTCGTGAGTGCTGGATCGGTGCTCGTGCTCGACTACGGCGCTGCGTCGACCATCGAGCTCATCGACCGCCCATGGCGCGAGTGGTTGCGGACCTTCCGAGGCAACGCGCGTGGCGGCCACTATCTCAGCGATGTCGGTGGACAAGACATCACGACCGACGTGCCCTTCGACCAACTGCGCGAGCCCGACGCCGTGCGAACGCAGGCACAATTCCTGCAATTGCACGGCATCGACCAACTCGTCGACGAGGGCCGGAGGTTCTGGAGCGAGCATGCGTCGAGTCCCGGCCTCCAAGCAATGAAGATGCGCAGCCGCGTGAGCGAGGCCGAAGCGTTGCTCGAGCCTGCCGGGCTCGGTGGCTTCCTCGTTGCCGAGTGGCGTGCGTGACGGTGCCGCCGAGCTGAGCGCGGTCGACGACTTCGTGGGGAGTTCACCCCATGGAATGGGGATGTTCGTTTGATGCGGCGCGAATAGGGTGACTTCATGACTGAGCCGACTCCTCACGACGGACAGCAGCCGGCGGAGCCGCCTCGGATTCCAGAGCAGCGAGCTGATCACGCGTACACCGGCGAGCGAGAAGGTGACGACGACACGCCGCAGCGCGGGATGGTGCGTCCCGATCAAGATGCGGACGGTGAGACCGCCGACCGCGGGGCTTCAGCGCACCCTCCGGCGGAGCCCACCACGGCGATTGCGGCCGCGGCCGCCGGAGTTTCCGCTCAGCAACCGCCGCCGCCCGGCCAACCTACGCCGCCGGTGACGCCGGGCCAGCCCGCGCCGCCCGCAGGCGCTCCGGCGTCGCAGCCTGGACAATACGGCACGGGCCAGCAGGGTCAGGCGCCGCTGGCCGCGGGCGGCGGTCAGCATCAGCCATTCGGCAGCGCCGGTCAGCCGCCTTCAGGTCCGGGTGGACCCGGCTACGGCGGCCAGCCTCCGGGCGGTCCTGGTGGGCCTCCGCCCAGCTCGCCGGATTCACCGAAGAAGAAGAGCGGGTTGCTGGTCGCAGGGCTCATCGCGCTCGTTGTCGCGCTGATGGGGGCGTTGACGTTCGTCGTGACGCAGATCGGTGGTGACGACGAGGGAGCCGACGATCCACCCGACACTCGGCCCGAGGACGAAGAAGACGAGCCGGACGACACGCAGCCGCCAGACACCGAACCGCCGCCGACCGACCCGCCCACCGACGGCAGCGTGGACGGCGTGTTCGTGCGTATCGATGCGCGGACCGACATGATCCCCGACGAGGACATTCAGGCAACGCTGGCGGAAATCGGGCTGGCCTCGGGCGACAACCCGGTCTCGACGACCGATGCTGTCCGCAACCTCTGCGCGGCGCTCCCCATCGACGAACCGGCGTCTGCGAGCGCGGAGTGGACTCGTGACTCGGCGCCGATCTCATCTGGCGTGACCCGCGTCCTCGAGGCGCCAGCGGACGGCAACTGCATCAACAACAACGGCGAGCCGCTACAAGATGGTGCGTACGAAGTGTCGTTCACCGACAACGGCGGTGGGATGACCACCGTTGCGTTGTTCACGATCGGCGCAGCGACGGTGACCCAGAGCTTCACGAACGACACGGAGGCTGATCTCTGCACGGTCGACGTCGGCCCGACATCGGCGGGCTTTTATCAAGCATTCGAGCTGCCCTCCGGTGAGCCCCTGGCGCCAGGGGACTCGATTCTGATCGACGTTGCCGACGTCGAACACGAGGCGCGCGGACTCGACTGCGACGGGGAGCCGAGAGAGAGCTTCTTCTTCACGCCGACCGACGGCGATGTCAGCCTCACCGATGGCTCGCTCATCGAGTTGGTCCCCGAGACCACGACGACCACCACGACGACAGCGCCGCCGGTGGTCGAGCTCACCGACTTCGAGCTCAACTCCCTCGATGGAGAGATCGGGTCCCTCGACGTGGCGATCGCGTCTCCTGCCGAGCAGGCAGTGGTACTCGACATCCTCGCGTCGTCGGAAGAACGCCTGCGGTTGGCCACCACCGACACGTCGCTGGCGCTCTGTGCTGCCTGGCCGGTCGACGGTGCTCTCGCGGCCGATGTCGTCTGGGAGTTCAATCGTGTCGAGGTGGCCCGCCTCCCGGCAACCGTGGTCGATGGTGTCATCGGCGTCTGCGTTCCTCCCGGCGGTGCCGAATTCGACGAAGGCGCGTACCAGGCGTATCTCCAGCGCGGCGAGATCATCTCCTCGGTCGAGACGTTCACGGTCGGCCGCGAAGAGACCCAGCTCGCGTTCCGCAACGACACCGGGATGGAGATCTGCGAGGTGGGGTTCAGTCCGAACCTCACCAATTGGTACTCGTTCTACGAGTTCGCCGAGTCGAGCGATTTTGAAGGTGCGCTGCAGCCGGGTGACACGTTCACCATCGTCGCTCCGTTCATCGAGAACGATATTCGTGCTCGAGACTGCGACGGAAACAACGTGTCAGAAGCCTTTGACATCCCTCCGACCGACCAATTGCTCAACCTCACCACCGGCTTGCCCTAGCTGGAGTGCGATGGCGGCTCCTGGTGAGCCGATCGTCGTGATCTACGATCGGCGCCATGAGTGATCACGAGGCAACGCCGGGCCACGACGCGATCGAAGCGCTCGCCGATGAGAACCGAACCTTCGCGCCCTCAGAGGAGTTCAAGGCGAACACGCTGGTCGCTGGGACGCACCTATACGAGGAGGCGGCACGCGACGACGAAGCCTTCTGGGCGCGACAAGGTGCCGAGCTGGTGTCGTGGAGCAAGGAGTGGGACACGATCCTCGATTGGCAGCTGCCGTACGCGAAGTGGTTCGTGGGCGGTGAGCTCAACGTGTCGTACAACTGTCTCGATCGTCATGTCGAGGCCGGCAAGGGCGACAAGGTTGCGTTTCACTGGGAGGGCGAGCCGGGCGACACTCGCACCATCACGTATCAAGAACTGCTCGACGAAGTGTCGCAGTTCGCGAACGTACTGAAAGGCCTCGGCGTCGAGAAGGGGGACCGGATCAACATCTACATGCCGATGATCCCCGAGGCGGCGGTTGCCATGCTGGCGTGTGCGCGCATCGGGGCTCCGCACAGCGTCGTGTTCGGCGGGTTCTCGAGCCAGTCGTTGGCGGATCGAATCGACGACGCCGAGGCCAAGCTGTTGATCACCGCCGATGGCGGGTACCGCCGCGGTGAGGTGTTCCCGCTCAAGCCGGCCGCCGACGAGGCGTGCAACAACTCGTCGTCGATCGAGAACGTCGTGGTCGTGAAGCGCGGTGGCAACGACGTGGCGTGGGTCGATGGGCGTGACCACTGGTACCACGAGCTGATGGAGGGAGCGTCAACCGACTGTCCTCCCGAGCCGATGGATTCAGAGGACCTCCTGTTCCTGCTCTACACATCGGGCACCACCGGCAAGCCCAAGGGCATCATGCACACCACGGGCGGCTACCTGACGCACGTCACCTATACGCACCGGTACGTCTTCGATCTGCAGCCTGACGACGACATCTTCTGGTGCACGGCTGATGTCGGATGGATCACCGGACACAGCTACATCGTGTACGGACCACTCTCGAACGGTTGCACGCAGGTGATGTACGAGGGCGTGCCGAACCATCCTGGAAACGATCGCTTCTGGGAGATCATCGAGAAGTACAAGGTCTCGATCTTCTACACCGCGCCGACAGCGATACGCACCTTCATGAAATGGGGTGCCGAGGAGCCGGCGAAGCACGATCTGTCGTCGTTGCGCGTGCTCGGCACCGTCGGTGAGCCGATCAACCCCGAAGCATGGATGTGGTACCACGAGCACATCGGAGGTGAGCGTTGCCCGATCGTCGACACCTGGTGGCAAACCGAAACCGGCGGCATCATGATCAGCGCGTTGCCTGGTGCGACGACCACCAAGCCCGGCTCGGCAACGTTCCCACTTCCCGGGGTGTCCGCGGCGCTCGTCGATGACGAAGCGAACACCGTCGAGACAGGCGGCGGCTACCTCACGTTGACCCGACCTTGGCCAGGGATGCTGCGCGGCATCTGGGGTGACCCGGAGCGGTTCCAGGAGACCTACTGGTCTCGTTTCCCCGACCGCTACTTCGCGGGGGACGGCGCCAAGCTCGACGACGACGGCTACCTGTGGTTGCTGGGTCGAGTCGACGACGTGATGAACGTGTCCGGACACCGCATCTCGACCACAGAGGTCGAATCGGCCCTCGTGTCGCACCCGGCGGTCGCGGAAGCAGCGGTGGTCGGTGCGAACGACGCAACCACCGGCCAGGCGGTCATGGCGTACGTCATCTTGCGCGGTGGCGAAGACGTGGGGGTCGAGGACCTCCGGAACCACGTCGCAAGTGAAATCGGCCCCATCGCGAAACCCAAAGCCATCTTCATCACGCCCGACCTGCCAAAGACTCGGTCGGGCAAGATCATGCGGCGCCTGTTGCGCGACGTGGCCGAGGGGCGCAACATCGGCGATACCACCACGCTGGCTGACGCGTCGATCGTCGACGAATTGCAAGCGAAAGCCGCTGCGGCAAGCGACGACTGAACGTTCGAGGCATGTCAGCGGCCCGTCAAGCCGCGCTCAAGTCGCTGGGATCGGCTGCCGATAGTTCCAGCATGAGTCTTGTCGACGGTGGTGATCGCCCCGGCCTGCCCAGCATGTCATGGGATTCGGTGGTGGACGGTGCTGACGCGCCCGACGTTTCGAGCCCTGAAGCGCCGGCTCCTGTCCCCGCACCCGCTTCCGAGGCTCCGTCGTCGATCTCGTTCACGCTCGGCTCACCGGAGTCGCCCGTAGCACCGGACCCGGTGCCGACCACTTCGCCTGCGCCCGAGATCTCGATTCCGTCGCTCGCATCACCCGCAGACGAGCTCGTGAAGCCGTCAATCGACCTGTCGATGCCGTCGATCTCTCCGGTCGTCGATCCCGCGCCGGTCGCCGAACCCGTTCAGTCACCCAACGTCGAAATTGCTTCGCTGTCGCTGTCGATGACCGAAGCTGCGGCTCCGGTCGCTCCGACGCCGCCCGCACCCGTCGAGACCGCCCCGACGGTCGAGGCTCCGACCCCCGCTCCCGAGGAGCCGGTTGCACCCGTTGCCGAAGCTCCATCGGTCGTTCACGCGCCGGTCACAGCGCCCGAAGTCGTCGCACCGTCGCCCGAGCCAGCGCCCGCTCCTGCTCCTGTGTCCGCCCCTATCCCTGTAGCTGAGCCCGCCCCTGTTGCCGCTCCTGCCCCTGTTGCCGCGCCCGCCCCTGTAGCTGAGCCGGCGGCTGTTGCTGAGGTTGCGCCGGTTTCGTCCCCAGCGGAAGTGGTGCAAGCTCCTGCGTCCGAGCCCGCCGCCGCCGCTGTGGTGGAGCCGACCACCGAGCCTGCGACGCCACCGGTTGTCGAGCCTGCGACGCCACCGGTCGTCGAGCCTGCGTCCGAGCCGGTCACCGAGGTTGCGGAAACGCCTCGCTCGAAGCGGGACGGGAAGTCTCGTGCTCGCAAAGAACGTGCACCGAAAGAGCGCACACGCAAGAAGCGGGAACCGAAGGAATCCAAGCGGGTCGTTCAGGTCGCAACACAGCCGACGCGCAAGGATCGCTCAGGTGCAATCGCCAAGTTCGTGACAGTGGTCCTCGTCTTGGCCGCGGTGGGAGCGGCGGCAGTCGTCTTCGGTCGGCCTCTGCTCAGCCCGAGCGACTGGGAAGACGACGCGTTGCGCTTCGGCGAATCGGTCGAATCGGTTCGTGGAGTCGAGTTCGTCGAACCGGTCGCCGTCGAGGCGGTGCCGGCCGCCGACTACAGCGCGATCATCGCTCGCGAACTCTTCGGTGACCCGCAGAGTGAACTCCCGATGTGGCGGGCGCTCGGACTGGCCGGACCGGAAGGCACCGACGATGCTTCGTTGCGCCAATTGATCGAGGACGTCAGCCCAGCCGTCTACTCAACATTCGATGGTCGGGTGTACACCGACGAGACGTACGTTCTCGGCGACCGAGACGCACGGGTGACACGTGCGATGGCGGTCGCATCGATCGATCAAGAGACGACCTTCTCCAACGCCTCGGAGACGCTCGGGCTCGACGACCGGGCTCTGGTCGCCGCTCATGTCCTCCAGCAATCAACCAACGTGCAGCGGGCGAGTGCCGAGCCCTTCACGATTCTCGATCCCAGCGTCGCGCCGTTCGCATACCTTCCTCCGTTGCTCGACTACCGACTCACCGCGCCGCACGTGTTCAACGAATTGCTGCCGGCCGAGAGCGGCGTCGGGCCGAACCCACTCGCAGACCTGTCGCAGGGCGGCCCTGGTCCGCTTCACACCGAGCCTGTGGTGCTGCTGACGCGGACGTCGCAGGTCGACGGCGACGCAGCGTTGTCCGAGGTCAGTGCGATGGACCGCAGCTTCTGGTTCCTCGTGTTCGCGACGCACCTCGACTCGCCGGTCGCCTACGAGATGTCGAACTCGATCGAGCAGGCTGGACTCCAGACCGTGTCGTCGGCTGATGGCAGCACCTGTGCCGTCGCGACGTTCTCGGGCGGAAACGCCGCTGTCAATGCTGAGATCACCGGCATGCTGCTGCGGTGGTCCGAGACCACGGCAGTCGAGATGAACTCGACCGTGACGGCACTTCCGGACTCCAGCGTGCAGCTGCGGTCTTGCGACCCCACCGTCCCGTACACCTCGGCCGCTCGCTTCGGCGTCGCTCGGGAACTGCTTGGCTGGCGTGCAGCCGAGATGGCGTTGACGACAGCGATCACGGATCTCGGCGGCACCGCCGAAACGGTCGCGGCGGCGCTCCCGCTGTTGCCGCAGTCGAACGACGTCATCGCCGTGACCGAGCTCCCCGCCGGCACCTCGGCGAGCGACCTCGCAGGCTCCGCGAACGCGGCAACTCTCGAGATCGCCAACGCCGTGATCCAGCTCGGTGTTGCCCTCGACGGCTGACGTCAGCCGTTCGGTGCCAGCACCTGCAGTGCGTTGCGGTCGAGTACTGCAACGCCTTCGGTCGACAGCGGTTGGATGCAGACGTGTGTGGCGCCGGCGTCGTAGTGAGCCTGGATGCCGGCTCGTACGCGATCCTCATCACCCCAGATGACCACGGCGTCGATGAAGCGATCGGCGCGTTGCTGAATCTCGTCGTCGGTGAACCCAAGCCGAATCCAGTTGTTGCGGTAGTTCGGCAAGTCGGCATACATGGCGATCGCCGCTTTGGCGGCTTCACGTGCCGCAGATGCATCCGTCGACAGGCACACCTTCTGCTCGACGCACAACAGAGCGTCGGGCCCCATCACCTCGCGAGCCTGCGCCGTGTGCTCGGGCGTAGTCCAGTATGGGTGGGCGCCGTCGGTCGCTGAACCTGCCAGTTCGAGCATCTTGGGTCCGAGGGCCGCGAGGACCACCGGAACCGGATCGGCGGGCGAGTGGCTCGCGAACGGTTGCGCGTCCATCGCAGCGAGATAGTCGCGCATCTGGGTGAGTGGTTTGCTGTAGTCGAGCCCGCGCAGCCCGGCGACCAGCGGTCCGTGACTCACTCCCAGTCCGAGCATGAAGCGACCGTTCGTCTGCTCGCCGAGCGTGGTGGCGACCTGCTTCATCGGCCCGGGGTGGCGGTGGAAGATGTTGGCGATTCCGGTGGCGAAGCTGAGGGTCGTGGTCTGGCTGGCCAGCCATGCGATGTGCGCAAACGGGTCGCGCCCGACGGTGTCGGGGAGCCAGAGCGTGGAGTACCCGAGCGACTCGATGAAGCCGGCCGTCTCGGCCGCCTCGGCCGCACTCATGGCGTCGGTGAAGTACCAGACGCCGGGGGTTGCAAGGTTGTCGCGCACAACTGTCATGCCCGCAACCTACGAAACCAGCGAGCAGACTGACCAAGCGAGGTGGCCTCGGGGTTTCGTCGTTCAGTGCCGGGCAAGCCAGTCGCCACCCTCGATCGGCCAGAGCTCGAGGCCGTCTCCGTATTCGTAGGTGAACGCCGTCGTACCTGTATGGGTGGTCACCACGACGCGTCGGTACAGACCGGCGACGGTGCTTTCTTCGGCGTCCAGCACGTCGAGCGCTTGCGACAACGAGGCTTCGAGGAGTGGGTACGTACGTCCGACGATCGTGCCGCCGGGAGCGGCCCGCTCGTCGACGACCGCTGCCGGGTAGCCCAACCCGGTGTCGAACAGTCGGCCGCGAATGGTGTCGGGCCAACCTTCGTCGGTCACGAACGGTTGGAGAAAGTGCCACCGCACGTCTCCTGGACGCAGCGTTCCGTACACGAAGAGGTGGCTGACATGGGGAGTCACGGGCCAACCCTGCCACATCGAGATGTTTCGTGAACGTTGGCCGGTTGGGCGGATGATCGTTCACGCTGGCGATGTTGAATCACCTCATGCGACGTTCACTCACCGTTTTGCCTGTGGTTGCCGCGATCACGCTTGCAGCGTGTTCGAGTGGTGGTGCCGACTCGATCGAGAGTGGCTCGCCATCGAGTCCGGCGAGCGCCGACTCAGGCGACGGCGACGTCGTTGCCGATGGCGATGTCGAGCCAGGCGTCGATCCCGTTGCCGAGGGCTCCGTTGCCGACGACGAATTCGCGGTCGTCAACTACTCGGCCACCTCAGCGGTCGTGGTCGACACCGACAACGTCGAACCGGCGCCGCGCGACGATTCGATCGCTTCGGGTTTGCGAACGTTTGGATCTCCAACCGACGAGCTCCCTGCGCCGTCGATCGATCTGTCCGTGCTTCGCTCGGGTGGTCCGCCCCCTGACGGCATCCCTTCGATCGACGCGCCCGAATTCCATGATGCATCGACCGTCGACTACCTCGGAGCGACGGACCCGGTCGTGGCGCTGGAGATCAACGGCGATGCACGTGCGTACCCGCTCGACATCTTGATCTGGCATGAACTGGTGAACGACACCGTCGGTGGGGTTCCGGTCTCGGTGGCCTACTGCCCGCTGTGCAACTCGGTCACCGTGTACGAGCGCGAGATCGACGGCCAGGTGCTCGAGTTCGGTGTCTCCGGCTTGCTGTACAACTCGAGCCTCGTCATGTTCGATCGCCAGACCGAGACCTTGTGGAGCCATTTCACCGGCGAGCCGCTGTACGGCGCACTGTCGGAGGCCGATCTGGTGAGCATCCCGGCAAGCATCGTCGGTTTCGGCACATGGCGGGCCGAGCACCCCGACGGGCTCGTGCTCAACCGGACGACCGGCTCCAACCGCGACTACGGCAGAAACCCATACCCCGGCTACGACAACATCGACGCCGACCCGTTTCTCTTCGAAGGCGACGTCGACGGCCGCTACACAGCGATGACGCGAGTGGTCGGTGTGGAGTCGGCCGACGGCACCTCGGCGGCTGCGTTCCCGCTCCTCGAGTTGCGTGACGCGGGTGTGGTGGCCTCGCAGGTCGGCGATGCCGACGCCGTTGCGTTCTGGGTCCCGGGATCCTCCTCTGCACTCGACTCTGCCGAGGTGAGTGGCGGGGTCGACGTCGGAGCGACCGGCGTGTTCTCACCGGTCGTCGACGGGCAGACGTTGACGTTCACGTCCGAGGTCGATGCAGACGGTTCGGCC
Organism: uncultured Ilumatobacter sp.; assembly: GCA_938049325.1. Lineage (GTDB taxonomy): Bacteria > Actinomycetota > Acidimicrobiia > Acidimicrobiales > Ilumatobacteraceae > Ilumatobacter_A. The sequence continues at coordinate 14,201 of CALICC010000117.1, forward strand.
ACGATCGTCGACGCCGAGACCGGGTCGACATGGAACGTGTTCGGTGTGGCGACAAGCGGCGAGCTTGCCGGATCGCAGCTCGACCAGTTCGTCCACATCGACACGTTCTGGTTTGCCTGGATCGCATTCCACCCCGACAGCGCAGTCGCCGCCAGCTGAACGCGATGCCCCTGCTGGCCGCCTCAGCCGGTCGCTGAGCCGGATGTCTTCTCAGCCGCGTCGTCGGCTTCGTTCGCCGTCTGCTCGGCAACGATCTCGCGATGCAACGACGGCGCTGCGATGCCGATGACCTCGCCGGTGATGGGCAGCGGATCGTTGCGGCAGATGAAGGCCCATGCGCCGTCTTCGATTCGGATGAGCGGCATGAAAAGCCCTTCGGCGAGCGCATCGTCCATGCGGCTCCCAGCTGCCGCCCCGACGACCTTCCAACCTTGCCGCGACCGCTCGTCGAGCGTTGCGTACGTGAGACCCTCGATCCCGACGATGCGTCCGAGATATTCGTCGGGTACGGCGCTGTCGCCGCTCCGCTTCTTGCCAGGTGCGAGTTGAAACACTTCGCGGCGTCCAAAAACGCGGGCGAACCGTCCGGTCGAGAGCGCGTTGACTTCGTCGTTCGACGTGACCGACAACAGTCGCCCGATGCCGCGTAAGTCGAGGCTCTCGGCCGCTTCTTCGGCGAGCGCGCTCATTCGGCGGGCGGTGAGTCCGCCGGCGATTGCACGCGTGACGTTGTACGGGTCGGTGTCGATGAGCAGCGTCTTGATGCCGCGCGCTTTGAGCTGCAGAGCGAGGCCTCGTGCCGGCGCATGCGCACCGACGATCAATGCGCCGTCGGCCTCGGCCTCGGCCAGGCCGAGGATGCGGGCAGCTGGACCTGCCACGAAGCCGTACACGACGATCGTGCCGATGATCACCAAGAAGACGATCGGAACGATCTTCTCGGCGTCGGGAACGTTCTCTTCTTCGAGTCGGAGCGCGAAGATCGCCGACACGGCCGCCGCCACGATGCCGCGTGGCGCCATCGTGGTGAGGAACACCCGCTCACGCCAGCTCAACGAGGTGCGGATCGTCGAGACCAGCACGGTGAGGGGGCGTGCGATGAACACGAGCACCGCGAGGAAGAGGAGCGCGGGGACGAGAACCTCGCGGAGTTGCTCTGCCTCGATGCGAGCAGCGAGGAGGATGAAGAGCACCGAGATGAGCAACGTGCGCAAGCTCTCGTTGAACTCCAGCACCTGGCGGATCGTCGAGCTTTCGCGTCGGGCGAGATAGATGCCCAGAACGGTGACCGCGAGGAGCCCCGATTCCTCCTGGATCTCGTTCGAGGCAACGAAGCTCGCGACCACGAACGCGAAGGTGATCGGCACCGCCAGTTGGTCGGGGATGAGGAACCGACGCAGCGCTGTATCGAGCAGGAACGCCGACGCGAGCCCGAGGCCGGCGCCGGCAACGACCGTGAGCCCGAGAATGCCGAGCAGCGAGAGCACGGCGTCGTTGGTCTCTTCGGCGAGCACGAGTTCGAAGGCAATGAGCGCGGCGGTTGCGCCGATCGGATCGATCAGCACACCTTCGGCACGCAGAATCGGTCCGGTGGTGCCAGCGGGCCGAACGAATCGAAGCAACGGTCCGACCACGGTCGGGCCCGTCACCACGAGTACGGCCGCCAAGACGATCGCTGCCTCGTTCGAGATGCCGAAGATCTCGCGCGCCGAATACCAGCCGATGACTCCCGTGATCACGGCGCCGATGGAGATCAGTCGACGGACCGCGGTGCCGGTGTTGCGGAGCTCTCGCGGCGGCAGGTCGAGGCCGCCTTCGAACAGGATGAGGGCAACCGAGAGCGACACAAGCGGAAAGAGCGTGTTGCCGAGGAGTTGATCGGGTTCGAGCAGTCCGGTGACCGGCCCCAACGTCAGTCCGGCGATGAGGAGTGCGATGATCGACGGCAGCTGCGTACGCCACGCGATCCACTGCGCGATCATGCCGGCGCCCACGATGAGCGCGAGTGTCGGTCCGATGGTGGACTCGCCTGCAGCGAAGATGACGTGGTTCATGGCGAAGCCCTCATCATCCGGTGAAAGGTTACTTCAGCGTTCGCTACGGTCGCACCATGACGTTCTCGAAACCCGCCAAGATCCAGCGTGTGACCTTCGAGGGGAGCCAGGGCGCGCCGCTGGCCGCTCGGCTGGATCTGCCGGCGGGGCCACCGCGGGCCTACGCGGTCTTCGCACACTGCTTCACATGTGGGAAGGATCTTCGCTCAGCAGGTCGATTGGCAGCGGCCCTCACCTCGGCGGGCTTCGGGGTCCTGCGGTTCGACTTCACCGGCCTCGGCGCGAGTGAAGGCGAGTTCGCGAACACCAACTTCTCGTCGGATGCGGCCGACCTCGAAGCAGCGATCGACTGGCTGCGTGTCGAACACGGTGCACCGCAATTGCTGGTCGGGCACTCGCTCGGGGGAGCGGCGGTGCTGACCGTTGCGGGCACTGTTCCCGAGGTGCGCGCCGTGGCGACCATCGGGGCACCCTCCGACACCGAACACCTCACCGGCCTGTTCTCGGACGCGGTCGACGAGATTGCAGCCGAGGGCGAAGCGTGCGTCAGTCTGGGAGGGCGTCCGTTCACGATCAAGCAGCAGTTCTTGGACGATCTCGAGGCGCATCGCGTCACCGAGCGAGTGGCGGAGATGAAGAAGCCGCTTCTGGTGCTGCACTCGCCCACCGACAACACCGTCGGCGTGGAGCACGCGAGTCGGATCTTCGAAGCCGCCCGGCATCCGAAGAGCTTCGTCGCGCTCGACGGTGCTGACCATCTGCTCGCCGCTCCCGAAGACGCCGAGTTCGCGGCGGGAGTGATCGCTGCGTTCGCGAGTCGATACATCGACGATCAGAGTGGTGAGCGCGAGGCGCCGAAGCCCGGCACGGGCGTGGTGGTCGCCGAAACGACCCAGGGACCGTTCCTCAACCACGTGGTCGTGGGGCGCCATCACCTGCTTGCCGACGAACCCGAGTCGATCGGTGGGTTCGACGCAGGGCTCGCTCCGTACGACTTCCTCGGCGCAGCGCTTGGTACGTGCACGTCGATGACGCTGAGGATGTACGCAGAACGCAAGAAGATGCCGCTCGATCGAGTGTCGGTCGAAGTGCTCCACGACAAGGTGCACGCCGACGACTGCGTGGCGTGTGCCGAGAACGAACTGCTCGAAGGTCGCGCCGGCATGATCGATCACTTCGAGCGGGTCATCACCGCCGAAGGACCGGACCTCACGGACGAGGACCGGCGCAAGTTACTGATCATCGCCGACAAGTGTCCGGTGCACCGGACGCTCGAGAACGCCAGCGCGATCTCGACGCGGCTGGCGGACTGATTACGACGCGTTTGCGTCGGCGGAACGCAATGAGATGTTCAGCTCCTCGGTGCGCCGATCCGCTGCTTTCACCGAGAGTCGTTTGATGGCAGCGTTGAGTTCGGCGCACATGATGAGCGTGATGCCCACGAGGCTGAGCCAACCGAGCAACCCCAGGATGATGTTGATCGTTTCGATCGACTCGGGGCCGTCGCCCTGGGCCTGACGCTCGACGAACCACGGGCCCAGGCTCTGCAGCGCCGTGAACACGAGGCCGGCGATGATCGCTCCGGGCCACACGTCGCCCCACGCGACCTTCTTCGACGTGAAGAACCGGTAGAGCAGGGCGATCACGGCGACGTTCATCACAATGGTGCCGATGATGATGCCGATGTTGCCGAGCGCCGGCAGCTCGAGCGTTTGCACGAGTGACGCCAAGACGAGGTTGCCGATCTGTGGGAGCGCGATGACCAACAGGCCGAGCAACGCCTTGCCGCGCAGCACTGGGGTCTTCGCTCGATCGTCGAGCGGAACCTCCCACGCATCGTCGGCGGCGCTGTGCAGGCCGACGAACGCTTTGGTGGCCGAGAACAATGCGATCGCGACGCCGATCACCAACGCGAGGACACTGCCGTCGATCGACTCCGGGTTCTCCGCGAGGGTCTTGCCCAAGACGGGGATCTCTGATGCAGCGCCGTCGATCAGGTCTTGTTTCAGCTTGTCGTTGTCGCGGAGGACGAAGCCGAGGATCGACACGGCGGCGAGCATGAGCGGGAAGATCGACAAGAACGAGAAGAACGCGAAGAGCGACGCGTTGCGCCCAGAGATGTGTCGGCGCCACCCGTCCATCATCTCGGCGAAGATGTCGAAGGGCCGCGACCGCTCGCGAAGTTTCATGACCTTGTCGCTGGTGGTCCACGCCATGGTCAGGTTGTACCACTCGCGGCGTCCGAAAGGGCCCATTCGATCGGATCGCGACCGAACGCTTCCAGCGCTGCGTTCGCTCGACTGAACGGCCGGCTGCCGAAGAACCCGTTGTTCGCCGAGAACGGCGACGGGTGGGGCGACTCGAGCACGACGTGTTGTGCGCTGGACGCGTCGACGATTCGTTCGCGCTTCTTGCGGGCGTGGTTTCCCCACAGGATGAACACGACCGGCTTGTCGCGGCCGGCGACGACATCGATGACCTGATCGGTGAACTCCTCCCATCCCTTGCCCGAGTGAGATCCCGCCTGCCCGGCGCGAACGGTGAGCGAGGTGTTGAGGAGCAGCACGCCGCGTCGCGCCCAGGCTTCGAGATTTCCGTGCAACGGAATCGGCACACCGAGATCGGAGTGCAGCTCCTTGTGGATGTTCTTGAGCGACGGTGGCACTCGCACCCCGTCGCTCACGCTGAACGCCAGCCCGTGTGCCTGGTTGGGGCCGTGATACGGGTCCTGTCCGAGGATGACCACCTCGACGTTGGCGAGCGCCGTGAGATGTAATGCGGCGAACACCTGGTCGTGCGGTGGGTACACGGTGTGCTTGCTTCGCTCGTCGCTGACGAACGCCTGCAGGTCGCGCCAGTACGGCTTCTCGAACTCGCCGCGCAGCAGCGGATTCCAATCGGTGGTCGTCATCGACGATCAGCTTGCCATCCCGGAGAGCGGCCGGCTGAGATCAGATCCAGCGTCGTAGCGGCGTGTCACGGTCCATCTAGCATGACCCCGTGTTCGACCACCTCGACCGTGCCGCTCTTGCCACGCTTCCCACGGCGCTCGAACCTGCTGGTGTCGTGTCGTCGTCGGCGCCACGATTGTGGATCAAGCGTGACGATCTGACGGGCCTCGGAGGCGGCGGGAACAAAGCGCGCAAGCTCGAGTTCTTGTGCGGGGACGCGATCGCAGCCGGAGCGCGAGCGTTGGTAACGGTCGGGGCGGCGCAGTCGAATCACTGCCGCATGACGGCAGCAGCGGGCGCTCGGCTCGGGCTCGAAGTACATCTTGTGTTGTCGGGCGAAGAGCCCGACGGTCGACGGGCTCTCACCGGCAACCAACTTCTCTCGAAGCTCTTCGGTGCGCAGTTGCACTACACCGGTGCCGCCGACAGTCATTGGGGGGAGCTGGAGATCGCCCGCGAGGCACTCACCGATCAGTTGGCCGCGGAGGGGCTTGCCCCGTACTCGATCCCGATCGGCGGCAGCACGGCGGTCGGCGCGCTCGGGTATGCGCAGGGCTTCGTCGAGCTCATCGATCAGGCCGAGGCGGCGGGCATCATGCCGTCCGCGATCGTCACGACGTCGTCGAGCGGTGGCACACATGCAGGTTTGCTCGCCGGACGGGCGGCGTTGCTGGCGTCGGGGCGTCTCGATGCGTCGCGCGCCCCGGCCATCATCGCGATCGGCGTGGCCAAGGGGGTGGTCGCCGGCTATCCCGACGTGGCCGAGCTCGCAAACGCAACGCTCGACCTCATGCAGCTCGCTGCCCGCGTCGATCCGGCCGACGTCGAGGTCGACACCCGTTGGCTCGGCGACGACTACGCGGTCCCCACCGAGGCTGGTGCCGCAGCGATGGATTGGGCAGCGCGCACTGGCGGGTGGATCGTCGATCCGGTGTACTCGGCCAAGGGGCTATCCGGGGTGCTCGGGCTGATCAGCGACGGCCGGTGGACTGCGGGCGACGATGTCGTGTTCGTTCACACCGGTGGCTGGCCAGCGCTGTTCGCCTGAACCGGTCGAGGCGTAGTATCCGGGATATGACTGACGCAATTCTTGACGTCGATTTGTTGGCTTTCGAAACCGGCTCGTCGACGCAGCGCCGAGCGGTGGTCGATGGTGTGACGCGCAGTCTGGCGACCGGGTTCGTGTACACGAGCCACGACGTGTCCGACGATCTGCTCGACACGGCGTACGACATGCTTCGCCAGTTCTTCGAGTCCTCGGTCGAAGACAAACGAACAGCGACCGTTCGCGGGTCGAGCGGGCAAACCGGCTACACCGGCCTCCTGGTCGAGACAGCTGCGTCGAGCGACAAGCCCGACTGGAAAGAGATGCTCAACTGGTCGACGCCGATCGTCGAAGGCCACCCGCTCAAGTCCAGGTTCCCGCAGGCGTATCCCGATCAAGTGCTGCCCGAGACCATTGTTCCGGGCATCACCGAAGTGCTGTCTCGCTTTCACGACACGATTGCCGATCTGCAGCGTCGATTCCTCCGCGTGATCGCCGAAGGAATCGGCTGCCACGAGACGTTCTTCGACGACATGGTGAAGGACGGCCCGACGCTCACTCGGGCGATCCGCTACCCGGCGATGTCGGAGCTCGACACCGCACTCGGTGAGGGTGGCGAACCCGGCCATGTGTGGGCAGGGGCGCACGCCGACATCAACCTCATCACCGCCTTGCCGCGGTCGACCGCTCCCGGCTTGCAGGTCGAAGTCAACGGTGAGTGGACCGATGCGGTCCCACCGGACGACGGCGTCATCATCAACACGGGACTGATGCTCGAACGGCTCACGAACGGCACGATCCCCAGCGGCTGGCACCGTGTGGTCGCGGCCCCCGGCTACGAAGGGGAGCGCTACAGCGTCGTGCAGTTCTGTCACCCGCGCCCGTGGACGGTGCTCGCTCCGTTGTCGACGTGTTGCACGCCGGAGCATCCGCAGCGCTACAGCGCGATCACGGCCGACCACGCGCTTGCCGAGGTGCTCTACGAGATCAACTTGATCGAAGCTGCTCGCCGCGTCGGCTGAAACGGTGGCTGAGCGGGGAGCTCAGCGGCGCAACAGCCCGGCGCTGCCCGTGTCGTCACGGAGCGCCAGTGCAACCCACACGCTGGTGGGGAGTTCGATCGGGGTGAGCCACCGAGGGTCGCCGCCCGCTGCGCCTGCAGCGCCAGGTCCGAACGCCTGGTTGGGGGCGTAGCCGCATCCGTCGCCGGGGTTCACGAGCGCCGCCCAGCCGGTGGCGTGAACCTGCCCGGTTTCGGTGATGACCCACTCGGAGTCGATCTCGTCGTCGTTGTCGGTGGTCTCGATGGTGACCGGAGTGTGACCCGAGCCGTTGACCGGCGCCGCCCAGGGGCCGGTCATCACGTGACAGTTCTGGCGGAACAGCGCGTCGATCATCGGACCGAATGCGTCGATCGGATTGCCATAGAGGTCGATCATGGTGATGCGAATGTGCGGGGCCACGGCGTCGGGATCGATCTGCACGGTTGCGTCGGTCGGAACGTCGGCGCGTACGCCGAGTGGAAGCGGGTCGGTGTCGCCCATGAAGCCGAGGACCTGCCCGGCCCGCACCACGGTGCCGACGTTGGCGAGTGCGGAGAGTCGGAGGTGGGCGGGTGCTTGGCCATCGGCGGTACCGGGGTTGTCGTCGTTGAAGCCGGCGTAGATGACGCTGGTACCGAACTCGTCGGTGACCGTCACCGTGATCGGATCACCCGAACCGGGATCGTCGTGTACGGCGGTGACCACGCCGTCAGCAACGGCGAGGACAGGCTGCAACTTGACACCGAACACGATGCCCGGGGCCTGCTCGGTGCAGAGGCCGGCCGCTTCGATGTCTTCGCGTGACGGACCAGACGTTGCGCCCTCGACCGTTTCGACCGCTTGGGCGTTGTCGCACTCGGGTACGGCGACTCGCGAGGGGCCGAGCACCGGGAACGACATGGCCGTGGCGTTCTCCGCGCCGATCTCGAGTTGCGGTGCGATGCCAGCGATCGATGACAGGTCGACCACGGCGTCGGTGCGTGGTGCCACAGGCTGGCCCGAAATGAAGGAGAACACACCGAGCCAACGCGTCTGGTATTCGCGGATGGTCAACACGTTGCCGTGCTGCGGGAGCGGGACGACGTCCATCAGCGCTGGGTTGCGAGACGCCGCGGGGAGATACCACATGACCGGAATCATCGAGACGTCGTTGTTCCACTGAGCGAGGAACATGTTGACGTCGGCGGCGGCGCGCTCATCTTGGATACTCGGCGGTGCGAGGTAGGCGTGCGGGTAACCGGCGTAGTTGTTCCAGGTGGAACCAATGAACTGGTACGCGCCCGACGCGTTGCCTTTGTTCGGCGGCAGCGTGTAGATGCCTCGCGACTCGAGATAGCGAATGGTCGCGAGGATGTGCTCGATCTGCTCGGGGTAGACGGTGATGTTTCGCTCGGGCGGGGCAGCTGGTCCGGGGAGCGTGGTGGTCGGAGCCACCGTCGTGGAGGTCGTCGGCACCGTTTCGACCGTGGGCGGTGGCACGAGCGTCGTCGTGGTGGCGCTGTCGTCCGGCGTCGTTGTCGTGGTTGGAGCGATGGTGGTCGTGGTCGACGTGGTGGTCGTGGTCGTTTCCGGCGGGACTGTGGTGGTTGTTGCCGGTTGCACCGTGGTCGTGGGATTCGACGGAGCTTCGACCCCCGCGCCGTTGTCACCCGACTCGTCGTCGGGGGCGGCAGCAGCAGCGAGCGGAAGCGCGATGAGCGATGAGCCGGCGACGATGCCGATGACAAGCCATGCCGAGGGGCGCCGAGTCGTGCGGTGCGCGGCGCGGGACTTCATCTGGGAGAAGGAAAGCGATTGCATCTTGATCAAACGGGTATCGGCACGACGGTGGTGAGAATAGAGGAGAAATTCAAGAACTTGTCTGCGATAAGGGCGGAAGCGTCGGGCTGGACCTGTTCGACCGGCCGCTGTCACGGCTACCGTCTGAGGAAGTGAGCAACGAAGATCCCCGTGAGTCTGACCGCGTCGAACGTGGCTCGCCGAACCTTGCTCGACTCGTTCAATCTCTGCCAGAGAACGAACCAGACGGCTCCGATGACGGAACGCCCGATGCTGCTGCAGCGGCCGTTGCCGCTCTCGCTCGCGGTGAAGACGCTGAGTCGCCAGCCGAGTCGCCCGAAACGGTCAGCGACGACACCGAGCCGACCCCGACTCGCACGACCGAGCGGCGTGACGTGATCTTGGCTCTTGACATCGGCGGCACGAAGTTCGCCGCGGGCCTGGTCACCGCTCGCGGCGAGTTGATCGACCGACGTCGAGTCGAAGTCGAACGCGATGTGGTGCCCGAAGCGCACTTCACGTCACTCAAGGGAATGCTCGACGAACTCGTCGAGAGCGCTCGCGAACAGCACAATGCTCGGATTCGCGCCATGGGTGTGGGCTCGGCCGGACCCGTCGAGCGAAATCTCGAGGCGATCTCGCCGGTCAACATCCCCGCCTGGCGCGACTTTCCATTGCGCGCTCGCTTGCAGGAGGCGACGCGGCTGCCCGTCTTCGGTGACCTCGACGCGAAGGCACTCGCACTGGCTGAAGGCTGGTTGGGCGCAGCACAGGGGCACTCGAATTTCTGTGCGCTCACCGTGTCGACCGGGGTCGGCGGGGGTGTCGTGCTCAATGGTGAACTGCTCGATGGGGCGACGGGCAATGCCGGCCACATCGGCCATGTGATCGTCGAGCCCGGCGGGCGCCGCTGTGGTTGCGGTGCGCAGGGCTGTCTCGAGGCTGAAGCATCGGGGTTGGCCATCGAAGCAATCACCGGACGTTCGCCCACCGAACCGACGTACGAGATCATGCAGCGCACCGGACGGCTTGTCGGTGTTGCGGCGGCGTCGGTCTGCAATGCGCTCGACCTGTCGCTCGTGGTGGTCGGAGGCAGCGTGGCACTCGGCTTCGCAGCGACGTTCTTCCACTCCGCGCAGGTGTCGCTCGACGAGCACGTGCAGCTGCCGTATAGCCGCGGCGCGCGTATCACGCCCTCGCGACTCGCCGATTCGGGGCCGCTGATCGGTGCGGGTGCGGTGGGTTGGCGCGGCCTGCGCCGGGCCCGCCGTGGCGTACGTTGACCGGGGAGCACCGTTGAGAGGCTCCGGATTTGGAATGATGGGGACATGACGAAGATCCGCTCGCGCGATTCCTCCATGATTCAAGATCGCCGTGGCAGCGGCGGTGGCGGCGGCAGCCGTGGCGGTGGGGGCGGTCTCGGCGATCTCCTCGGCGGAGCACTCGGTGGGGGCGGCGGCCGTGGCGGCGGCGGACTCGGCGGCTTGCTCGGCGGAGTTCTCGGTGGCGCAGCCGGCGGCGGCCTTGGGCGATCTCGCGGTCGTGGCGGTGGGGGCGGCGGCAAGATGGGCGGCATCCTGATCGGCGTTCTCGTCCTCGCAGCGACGTTCATCTTGCCCAAACTGCTCGGGGGTGCCGGCGTTCCGGCCGGGCTCGGCGCGTCATCGGAGGCCTCTGAGATCTCCACCGGCGGCGATACCGAAGCATGCAGCAGTGAGCTCGAGCAGATCCTCTGCGGCGCGACGATCGATGTGCAGACGTACTGGATCGATCAGTACCCCAAGTCGTTCAACGGTCTCGAATACCCCGTCACCAGCACTGTGTTCTTCTCCGGCTTCACCAATACGGCATGCGGACAAGCCTCGGCACAAACCGGGCCGTTCTATTGCCCCGGTGACAACCTCATCTACTTCGACCTCGACTTCCTGACGCAGCTCCAGTCACAGTTCGATGCCGAAGGTGACCTCGCCGCGCAATACATCGTCGCCCACGAGTACGGCCACCACATTCAGAACGCGTTGGGCATCAACGCCGAGATGCATCGCCAGCAGCAGGCTGACCCGCGCAACAAGAACGTGTACTCGATCGCGCTCGAGCTGCAGGCGGACTGCCTCGCCGGAGCATGGGCGAGCGACGCGAACAACCGCAATCAGTTCGACTCGCCTCGCGAGATCGAAGAGGCGCTCGGTGCCGCTGCGGCGGTTGGTGACGATGCGATCCAGCAGGCAACGCAAGGGCGCGTCGATCCGGAGAGCTGGACGCATGGCTCATCCGAGCAGCGGGTCAAGTGGTTCAACGTCGGCTACAACAGCGGCAACCCGAATACCTGCGACACCTTCTCCGACCCGTTCAACATCTGATCCGATCGACGTCGGGCCCCGAACGGTCGAGCACGTGGCCGCGCAGTACGGTGTCCCCTCGTGACGATCAGACTGTCGGTGCGCACTGCCGTGTGGCGCAGTCAGGTCGCGCAGGTGGCGGCGGCGGTCGACGGACTCGTTCCTGTGGTCAAGGGCAACGGGTATGGCCTGGGCCGCCAGACGTTGGCCGAGATCGCCGCTGACTTCGCCGACACCGTTGCGGTGGGCACGATTTACGAACTCGGTGGCTTGCCGGACGCGCTGACCGCCGTGGTGCTCACGCCGACGCTCGAAGCACCTCCCGCCGAACTGCAGCCGATCCTCACCGTCGGCCGTGCCGAACACGTCGAAGCGCTCAACGGTTGGGGCGGACGCGTGATCGTGAAACTGCGATCGACGATGCGGCGGTTTGGAGCCGACGATTCATCGCTGGTCGCGCACGCACGTCAGGCAGGCCTCGAAGTCGTCGGAGTTGCGCTCCACCCGCCGCTCGCCGGAACAGACGACGAGCACCTCGTCGAGATCGTGAGCACACTCGCCGGCGTCGATACCGACCTCGTCGTGTGGCTCAGCCACCTCAGCCCCGAGGCGTACGCGTCGTTGCCGACGTCGCACTCGTACCGGCTGCGTCTGGGGACGTCGCTGTGGCACGGTGACAAGTCGGCGCTCGACTTGCATGCCGACGTGCTCGACGTTCGTCCGGTCGCAGCGGGAGAGCGGGCTGGCTACCGATTGGGCCCGGTTCCGTCCGATGGGCACCTGGTCATGATCGGGGCGGGCACAGCAAACGGCGTGACCGCGCTCGACGACGGTCGCAGTCCGTTCCACTTCGGTCGCGAACGCATGGCGCTCCACGAAGCGCCGCACATGCACACCTCGATGACGTTCGTTCCCGCCGGGGCGCCGCTCCCTGCGGTCGGGGACTGGGTCGACGTGCAACGGCCGTTGCACATGACGTCCGTCGATCACCTGCGTTGGTTGTGACGTGACGGCGCAGGTCGATGCCGTGGAGGCACCGCCATCGGAATCGGTCGATCGGCTCCCCGGTCCCGACGTCGTTCGAGCGATCGCGCTGATCGGCGTCGCGATCATGAACTATCACGGCTACCTGATGTTTCGTGGCGGTCGCCCGTCGCCCGGAGCACTCAGTGACTTCTTCGACCCGTGGGAAGGACCGCTGTCGACGCGGTTCGCCTCCACGTTCGTGTTGACCGCGGGCGTGGGGATCACGCTGCTCACCCGTCGCGTCGTGGCCGACCGGGCGGCAGGTCGCGAGGGCGCCGATGCGGCGGTCACCGAGATGCGCTGGCGGCTCGTGCGACGCGGCCTCGTGCTGTACGTGCTCGGGCAAGTGCTCGACGTGATCTGGTCCGGCACGATCATTCTGTACTACGGCGCGATGTTCGTCGTTGCCGCTGCGATGTTCACGCTCGCAACGCGTTGGATCGTGGCCATCGGGTTGAGCTCCGCACTCGCCGGGTGGGGGATCGCCGCGTGGGCGTTCCAGCGACGCGAGGAAGGCGCCAGCGTCGACTGGCTGTTCAATCCCGGTCGCAACTCCATCCGTCGCTTCAGCTTCGAGCTGGTCGTCAACGGCACCCACCCGTTGTTGCCGTGGCTGGTCTTCCTGTGTGCGGGCATCGTCCTCGGCCGCGTGTTCGCAGCGCCTCGCTGGCGGGCGTGGTGTGCCGGACTCGGCGCGGCGCTGTTCGTCGCGTCGTCGGTGCTCTCGCGGCAGGGTGACACACCGTTCTCCGAACTCGTGCTGTCGCGGCATCCGTTCGACCGTGGCCTCATCTATGTGGCCAGTGCGCTCGGCACGTCGCTGCTGGCCTTCGCGGCGATCTCGTGGCTTGCCGATCGAGCTCAGGGTCCGGCTCTGCTCATCGTTGACCCGTTGCGCCGTGCCGGGCAAATGACGTTGACGCTTTACGTCGCGCACATCTTGGTGTTCAACCTGCTGGTCGATTGGTGGGAGGTCGTCGAGCCGGGCGGTCTGGGGACGGCGCTCGGTTTCGCGCTGGTGTTCTGGGTCGTGGCGATCGCCGTCGGGGCGCTCTGGTCGCGACGTTTCGGGCGCGGACCGCTCGAGCGCATCTATCGCTCCATCGGCGGCTGAGAGACGAAGGGGTTTCGATGATGGATGAGCGGCTCGTCAGTCCTCTTCAGTGCAGGTTGTGCAACCAAGGTCTGCTGATCTACATGTACGACGAGGACCACCTCCGCCTGTACTTGGAATGCGACGAGTGTTTCAGCGGCTACTGGAACGTAGAGCAGCCAGTTGATGGCTTCTATTCGCAGGATCGTGAATCAACAAGTCGGTTGGCCACTCCGGAGGAAGTCGGCGCCAACTCCATCTTCTTCACGCTCGGTCCTGACGACCCATGACTCGCTGAATCCTGACCTTGTGAGTCGGGAATTTGATGGTTACGGTCGGCGTTGTGATGGGTGTGCGTCAGTTCTTCAGCTTTCCGGACCCCGTCAACGAGACGTCGGCACGCGTCGTCGCCGCGGGCGTCGTCGCTCAAGTCGTGTTGTTCGCAGTGCTTCGCGAAGGTTGGCTGCTCGTGCCGTTGGTGTACGGATTCGTCGCTCGGGCCCTCACCGGGCCGACCGCATCACCGCTGGGCCAGTTCTCAGTGCGGGTCGCAACACCGCTCCTCGAACGCCTCGGCGTCGACTCGCGCCACGTCCCCGGGCCACCGAAACGATTTGCGCAGATGATCGGCGTCGGATTCTCCACCGGAGCCGCCATCGGCTGGCTCACCGG
>CALICC010000118.1 GCA_938049325.1 uncultured Ilumatobacter sp.
GTCATCTGACGCTTCCGCCGCCGACCTCGAAGGGTCGAACGTGAACTTCCAGCCGGGAACGGCCGACCCGAACGTCGCCGTCGCCGCCATCGGCGCCGACGGCGAGGTGTGTTTCCACAACTCCGAGCAGAGCAAGGTCGAGTTGATTGCCGACCACCTCGGCACCGTTGCAGCGAACGCCTACACCCCAGCGAGCGCAACGGGCGCGCCACAACGACGCGTCGACACCCGCTCCGGAGTGGGCGGTGGACGCCTCGACCCCAACGAGGTCCGCTGCTTCGAAGTCGCGGGCTCACCGGGCGACGCAGCGATCGTCAACCTCACCCCGCTGCGGGCAGTCGCCCGCGGATTCGGACTGCTCGTCGCATCCAACGCGGCCGAGAGTTCCCCGATGGCCTCGAACGTGAACTTTCAACCGGGCAGCTTCGATCCGAACGTCGCCGTGGCACCCATTGGCCCGGACGGACGTGTGTGCTTCATCAACTCCGAGCATGGAGCGGTGCACCTCATCGCCGACCACCTCGGCACGATCGACGCGAGGTTCTACGCACCCGCCGACCCGTCGGGCGCGCCCGTACGCCTGGTCGACACACGCGGCGGGCTTGGCGGCACCTCGCTGCAACCCGACGAGTTGCGCTGCTTCACCGTCCCAGGCACTCCGGGCCACGCCGCCGTGATCAACCTCACGCCGACTCGTGCCTCAGCGTCAGGGTTTGGCCTTCTTCTCCCGTCCGCTGCCGCCAGAGCCAGCACGCCGATCGGCTCGAACGTCAACTTCACCCCCGGCTCGCTCGACCCAAACGTGGCGGTCACACAGATCGGCGACGACGGGCAGGTGTGCTTCCGCAACGCCGACCTGGGGTCGGTGGACCTCATCGCCGACCACCTCGGAACCATCGACGGCGGTGTGTACACGTCGGCCACCACGATCGGCGCACCCGACCGTGAGGTCGACACCCGCACCGGGTTCGTGGCACGCAGCGAATGCGACGGATCGACCAGCCTCGGCTACGACATCGCGACCTCGCAGGGCATGCTCGGTCTCGCATCACAGTCGTACGAGATCGAACCCGGAGCAGCCACCGGGCAGCCACTCGACACCTACGGCGAGCCTCCGGCGTTCGCCACCGAACTCTCCTGTTGGACGCTGACCGCGACCATCGAGAACGCCGCCACCGACACCCAGCTGATCGTCGCATCCAACGCGCAGACCGGCGACCTCGCGATCGCATTCCGTGGCAGCGAGAGCGGCACTGACGTCGGGACCGACCTGGACGCAGCTCGCGTGCCGTGGACCCTTCCCGACGGCACGTTGATCAGCGAAGCCGCGCACCAGGGATTCAGCACGGCGCTGCAATCGGTACACACCGAACTCGTGTCGGTGATCGAGCAGCACGGCGCAGCGAATATTCCCGACGCCCGCGTGTACCTCACCGGCCACAGCTTGGGCGGAGCACTCGCGAGCCTGGCAACGCTCGACCTTCACAAGGCGCTCATCGACGCCCAGTACACGACGGACCGCGTCGTGACCTACACCTTCGCTGCACCACGAGCGATGTCTCGTGAGTTGGCGACCGAACACATCCGGTTCGCACCGCAGTCCTACGCCGTGGCGACCCCGATGGACCCGATTCCGCAATTGCCCATCGCGATCGGCGGCAACCACTACTCGCACATGCCGAAAATGGTGCTGCTGCACCCTGGGAGCGACGGTCGGGCACGCATCGACACCGGCGACGGCCGGGCCCATCGCGGCTGCCTGGCCACGACGTCACCGACGGTGCCGATCTTCCTTGCCGCCTTTGCGTTGCACCACGTGCGTTCGAACTACAACCGGCTCGTCTCCGCCCAGACCTTCACGAAGCCGCAGGTGTACATCACGATCTCCCCGGTCATCGCTGCTCCCGGCACAAACAACATCGGCGGCACCAACCAGCTGAACTGGAGCACACCCGCTGAGGGTCCGTGCGACGAGGTCGGGCTGTTCCGCACGTCCGGCACGCTCAACAGCGCCAGGGATCCGATCCGCACCCGTTCGGCCATTCTCGACACCAACAACGTGCACACCACCACGGTTGGCAAAGGCGCCGACTACTGGGTCGGCTACATCGACCAGTTCGGAGGGCTCGAGACGGCACGCGAGTACGTCCCGTCGACGCCGAGCGTCTCGCTGCATCGTGTGGATCGGAGGTTCGCCGCCGACGACATCCAGTTCCGCTGGTCGGTGCCTGATCCGGGCTCGCGGGACTTGATCGTGCTGTTCGATCGGGATCCTCGCGTTGCCGGCCCCAACGGCTACTACCGCTCACTCGTGGGTCGCGTCGAGGCCGAAGCCAGCACCGCGTCACCCGAGACCACCTTGGTGAACGTCGGATCCGATCCGAACAGGTGGTGGGTGGCGTACATCATGATCGACGACGACGGGAAGCAGACGATCCTCGCGACATCTCGAGGCGTGCGCGGATAGGCACGCCGACCGAAGGGCTCAGCGTGCGACGCTGCACCCGAGGGTTTTGCGACCGATCGGCCAGAATGGACGCGTGCCCGACGCCAACGCTCCTCGTTTGTCGATCCTCGACCTTGCGATCGTCGGCCACGGCCAGACGCCGGCCGACGCGTTCGACAATTCGGTCGCGCTGGCTCAGCGAGCTGAGGCCTGCGGCTACGAACGGGTCTGGTACGCCGAGCACCACAACATGGCGGCCATCGCGTCGTCGGCAACGAGCGTGCTGATCGCTCACGTCGCTGCGCACACCAGCACGATTCGACTCGGTGCAGGCGGCGTCATGTTGCCGAATCACTCACCGCTCGCGATCGCCGAGCAGTTCGGCACGTTGGCCACATTGCATCCGGGCCGCATCGACCTCGGTCTCGGACGCGCTCCAGGAAGCGACCAGACCACCGCCCGAGCGATGCGGCGCGACCCTCGCGCATCCGACCGGTTCCCCGAAGACGTGCTGGAGCTCCAAGGCTTCCTCCGCGGCGAATCGCGAGTACCCGGTGTCGTCGCGATCCCGGGCGCCGGAACGAACGTGCCGCTGTACATCCTCGGGTCGTCACTGTTCGGTGCTCGACTCGCGGCGATGCTCGGACTGCCGTACGCGTTTGCGTCGCACTTCGCGCCCGGCCTGCTGCTCGAAGCAATCGACACCTATCGCAACGAGTTCACACCGTCCGAGCAGCTCGCCGAGCCCTACGCGATCGCCGGCGTCAACGTGATCGCCGCTGATTCCGACGAACACGCTCAGCAGCAAGCCGAGGTCGTCCGACGCTCGCGTGTCGCACGCTTCCTCGCTCCCGGTCGGGAGCTGAGCAACGAGCAGCTCGACGCACTGCTCGACTCACCGCAGGGCCAACAGGTGCTGCAGATGATGCATTACACGGCTGCCGGTGTCGCCGAGGAAGTCGCCACCTACATCGCCCAGTTTGCATTGCATGCAGGCGTCGACGAAGTGATCACCGCACACGCCTCACCGACGATCGACGACCGCCTCAGGTCGGTCGACCTCCTCGCCGACGCACACGATCCCGTCAGCGTCTAGGCCGAACACCCCGACTCAGCAGAAGCGGCTGTTGCAACCATCCGCCGTACTCCGGTCGGGCTCCGAGAACGCCTCCCAGGCCACCCGATCAACGTCGGTCATGCTGCGCACGACGCGAAGGGCCTCATCAACGTCGCCGTCGAGGCCGAAGAGTGCGAACACTCCGGGCGTCGGCGACCACACGACGATCGCTGACGTGGAAGTCTCTTGCACGGCGAACGCAACCACGCCATTCACGTCGGTCACGATGGTCTCGCCTGGAGGGTCTCCGAAGATTGGGAATGCAATACGCAGCACGTCCGGGCTGGTGATCCCAACCTGGAGCTCGGCGATCGGGAATCCGATGGTCGGGTCGTCGTCGAACCACCGGAGCGTGCGGGCAGCGGTCGTCCGGCGCACGCCCTCCTGGAACTCGACAAACCCGTCGGGGAGCGCTGGCGCGTCCCAGCCTGCGGAACCGTCCGATCGGCGGCCGAGCGATCGGGCGACCTCAGCCATCTCGTCCTCCGACACACTCTGGCCCGCAAGGAACACGTACCCGCTCTCGTCGCTCAGCGTCAGGTTGACGGCGCCTTCTGAGAGGTGGAAGAACGAGTCGTCCCACGGAGGCGCATCGAACGGCGTCCGAAGATTGGCCGGCGGCAATTGCAGAGCTTGCCCGGCGGTCGTCTCGATCAAGATCAGGCCGGAGTCGTCGGGCCGATAGAAGAGCTGCTGGAAGGGCGCAGCGCCGATCTCGTCGCCGTCAGCTTCGAACTCGTTCCGCGAGATGCTCGTGCTCCCAGTGATGGGCAACTCGGGGACGAGCCGCGGCACCTCGTCAAGAGAAGCTGGCTCGAAGGGCGCGACCGGCCAGTCGGCCAGCATGTCGACGGCCGGCGCGGGCACGGTGACCGGTGCCGCGGTCG
>CALICC010000119.1 GCA_938049325.1 uncultured Ilumatobacter sp.
ATGCGAATCTCACCGATACCGGGGACGTCGAGGCGCTCGCCTGTTCTGATCGGAGCGATGTCCGCGGGTGTCGACTGGTTCATGTTCGATGAAGTTTCTTGGTGGCCAGGTCGTGCGCGAAGCACCGCCGCGGCGTCACGCCGAAAGGCACCGCCGTTGCGCACATGAGCCGAGTTGTTCCCTCCTTGCACGGACGGTACCGCGTTTGTCGGTGACGAGTCGCCTCTCGTGCCGTGGTTGCGAGCCACACGCGCATCGAACTCTGCCGCGACCCAGCGGCGTTGAGTGGTCGACAGTCGCGACGAGGTGAGCAGCCGGGCGGTGTAGTCCACGAGTGAATGCATCTCGCACGGCAGTGCGCTGCGAACGTCAGCGCTCCACCGCATGATGTCGAGCCTGGTCGACGGGATCGTTGGATCGACTGGAGCGTCGGAGTTCGCCTGCAATGGTCCCGCGGGTACGTCGTCGAGGTTGACGACTCGAAACGGGCCGTCCGGGTCGCCGCGAAACTCGGGAGCGAACGGCGACGTTGGGGTCTCGAGCGAGTCGACGAAGACGTCGGGATGCTCTTCCAGGAAGCGGGCGTAGTGCTCGTTCTGCCAGCCCGTCGAGTTTCGCGACATGCCACGCTCCACGGCTTGGCTCGGCGTGCGCTCGTTGTACTGCACGATGCAGTAGCCGTGCTCGATTGGTCCGGCCCGAAATGAGGTGGGCACGGTCTTGGAATGATGGTCGACGACGTAGTCGCGGCTGCCTCGGTCGAAGAAGAAGCGCGTTTCGGGAACGCCGGGCCACATGGCGTGCCGGATGCGTTGTCGGATCGGTGTCGACTCCCACGCCTCCGGGTCCGCCTTCCAGTGCTCGGCGTCGGTCGTGTGTAAGAACGCGTGCACGAGGCGCACCCGAATCGTCGGGTCCAGCAACGGGTGACGCGACGAGAGCATCGGACGCGGATCCTGATCCATGAACTCGTCGGCGTGCAATACGCCGATCCATTGGTCGACGCCGTAGCGCCGGCGTGCTTCGTCGAGGAGAAACTGGCGAGCGCCATCTCGCACCGGGCCGTCTGATACGTCGCTGTCGCGAGCAACGAACACCACCTCGGGGAACGCCTGGAGGATGACGTCGGTGCGTGCGACGCGTTCGGCGCCGGTCGTTCCATCCAAGACGAGGATGCGGTCGAACCACTGCGTTGCCACGTCCAGCATCTCGCGCAAGATGTCGTCCTCGTTGCGAATCATCAGGAGACCGACGAGCTTGTCGTCGATCGGCTTCGCACGAATCAGCGGTGCAGAACGAGCGAGTGCGAGCGTGCTCCGAGGTGTTGCGGTGAGCTCGCGGAGACGCCCCCGTCCAATCAGTCGAGTGCGACGGTGCTCGGGCCAGCGGCGAGTCAGTGCGCGCTGAGCTGTCTCGATGGCGAGCGGAATGCTCGGTCGGTGGTGGTGTCGAGGACTCAGATGGGTCACACTCTCTGCGATGCCGGTCTCCCGAGATCCGATGGTGAAGATACTTCTCTCCGTGCACAACGGAGAGAAGTATCTCGACGAACTGCTGGACTCGATCGAGGCACAGGAGTACGCGAACTGGCTGCTCGTGATCGCGGACGACGGATCTTCGGACGGTACGAACGAGATTCTGAGGCGCCGCATCGATCGAAACGCACGAATGTCGGTGGCGGTGCGACGTCCCGAGGCGATCGGTCCGGCCGCGTCGTTCATGCAGTTGCTGACCCACGTCGACGACGGCGAGCTCTTCGCCTTTTGTGATCAGGACGATGTGTGGTTCGCGCACAAGCTGGCGTGGACTGTCGACGCCGTGGTCCGGCTTGTGAACGAACGGTCCGTCGCGAATCAGGCGGAAGAGGGGGGAGCCATCGTCGCGGTCTGCACCGACGCCATCGTGACGGACGAATCGCTGCACCCTGTCGACTCCTCCGCGCTGCGCGCTCACGGGGTGGCACGCGAGGTGACCTTGGGTCGATTGTTGGTGAACAACGTCGCAATCGGGGCCACCCTCGTCGGGACCAGTGGCCTCGCGGCTGCGGCGTGTCGGTTGAGCGACACTTCGGGGGAGCAGTTCGAGGTGCGGATGCACGACTGGTGGTGCGCCCTCATCGCGGCCTATGCCGGAACCCTGCTGGTGATGCCGGCGCCGACGATGTGGTGGCGACGGCACACGAATACCGTCACGGGTGGTCAGCCGGCTTCGACGTCGGGCCGCGTCGGGCGGCGGCTGCGTTCATTGTCGTGGTCGCGGGAGGCCGCGACGATTTTGAACGCCAACCTCACAGCGGTATCGGCCGATGCAGACACCGCCGCTGCCGCTCTTGTTGGCACCCCGACTGACAATCTGTCCGTCGGTGACCTGGTGCGGTTGCATCGGCGAGGGGTTCGGGCGTGGTCCGTGGCCAATTCGGTCAAGCTCGCCAGCGCCGCTTTAGTGTCACGCCGCAAGACAAGTGTGTGACGTTTGCCACCTGGGGTTACCTTGCGGTAACGTGACAATTCGTGTCGTGGGCGGCGGAGTTCAGGACACGATCTGCGGCGGACGCAATCGGTGGAGGATTGGTGCGGAATCGGAAGCGAACGCTCTATGAGCGCTACATCAAACGGCCGTGCGACATCGTCGCGGCGTCGGCGATCCTCGCCGTCACCTGGCCGGTGCTCCTCGTCGTCGCGATCGGCGTCAAGGTCAGTATCGGTGGCTCGGTCATCTTCCGGCAAGAACGAATCACCCGCGGCGGCGAGACGTTCGTCATGCTCAAGTTCAAGTCCATGCGTGACGCATCGCGTGCGCACCGCGCTCACCTCTTCCACACCGATCACGACGATCCGCGCCACACGAACTTCGGGCGGTTGATCCGCCGATTCTCGCTCGACGAGCTGCCGCAGTTGTTCAACGTGTTGCGCGGTGAGATGAGCATGATCGGCCCGCGGCCCGAACTTCCCGAGGTGTGCGAGCGCTATGACCTGCTCGAACACACCAGACACGACGTCCGTCCGGGGCTCACCGGACCCTGGCAGGTGTCCGACAACCGCCACTCGTTCGTGCACCTCAACACCCACCTCGACTCCGAGTACGTGCAGAATCTGACGTTCCGTCGTGATCTCTCGATCGGTGTGAAGACCTTCGGTGTGCTCGTCGTGGGCAAGCGCCGGCCGCGTGTGCCGCAAGAAGAGGCACACAGCCTGATCAGCGGGCACCGGGCGTTGCGCGTGTGTCACGTCCTCGAACCCACGATCGGTGGCGTGCCGGCGTATGTCGATCAGCTCGGCGAGCTGTTGCGCGAGCGTGGTGTGCACCAGATCGTGATCACCAACGACGAATCGTCGTGGCGATTCGACTGGGCCGACGAGGTCAAGCGGATGAACTGGCGCCGAGCTCGTCCACAGGACACGGCGGCCATCGGCGAAGAAATTCGGCGCCGTGCAGATTGTCACGAGATTGACATCGTTCACGCACACGCGACGTTCGCAGGTGTCGCTGCACGGATGCGTGCTCACCCTGCGCGCGTGATCTACCAGCCGCACGGCTGGGGGCATCTCTCGACGCAAGCCTCGTCCAGCCGCTCGATGGCGCTCGTCGCCGAGCGGATGATGGCCAAGCGCACCGACCTGCTCCTGACGCTGAGTCGGCACGAAGACCTCGAGGCGCCCGACGTCAAGCGGCGCGCGCAGGTGCTGCCGCTCCCGGACCTCGAACAGTTCTCACCACCTGAAGCCGAGGAGCGCATCGCCGTTCGTCGCGACCTCGGGTGGTGCGACGACGAGATCATCCACCTGTGCGTCGGAGAGTTCTCGGCACGCAAGAACCAGACCGAACTGGTTGCTGAGTTCGTCGATCGCGCTCCCGCCGGACACCGGCTCGTCTTGTTGGGCGCCGGGGCGGTCGAGCCGATCATTCCGCCTGGTGCGCCGGTCACGAACCTCGGGTGGCGAACCGACGTGGGCCGAGTCATGAGAGGTGCCGACTCCCTGGTGATCTCGTCGCTGGGCGAAGGGTTCAGCCTGGTCGTGCTCGAAGCTTTGGCGGCCGGGCTGCCGGTCTTCACCACCGACATCGGAGGCGCCGAGGTCATTGGTGACGACGACGGCGCCGTGTGCGCCACAGTCGCCGAGGTCGTCGACACTGCCGTTGCGTCGGACTTGCTCGACTCCACCATCACCGAACGCAAGTTGCGGGCGAAACGCCATGCCGTTGCGCCGGAGGAGATCGGCGACACGTTCGTCGGTTTGTACGAGTCGTTGTTCCCGGCTCGCGAGTCGGGTCGTCAGATCGGCTGACTCAGCGGACTCGGGCCGTGCGAGCGCCGTAGCGAACGCACGTTCTGTTGTGGGTAAGCTGGCGAGCATGACCGACACCGTCGAACCAGTGCTCGACCCAGCGGCCGATCCAGCTGTCGGGTCGTCGCAGGGAGCTCGACCAGCTGCGGTCGAACAAGACCTGCAGCTGCTCGGTGGTGACATACAGGCCGAGAACTATGGGGTGGGCGAAGACCGCCCGTTCACGGTCGAATCGGACTTCGAGCCGGCCGGCGCGCAGCCTGTGGCCATTGCCTCGCTTGCCGAAGGTGTGGAGCGAGGCGACCGGTTTCAGACGCTGCTCGGCATCACCGGTTCGGGCAAGTCGGCCACCATTGCATGGACGATCGAGAAGGTGCAGCGCCCGACACTGATCCTCGCGCCCAACAAGTCGCTGGCCGCCCAGCT
>CALICC010000120.1 GCA_938049325.1 uncultured Ilumatobacter sp.
GCTCCGAAGAAGACGGCGCCGACCGCGGTGAAGAGCAACGGCGGGCCGACCGACGATGTGTAGGTCGCGAACTTCCACGAATAGATGAGCCCGGCGAATCCGGCGATCCCGGCTGAGGCAACGAGCGCGCCCCACGACAGCCGGTCGGTCTTGACGCCTGACAGACGCGCGGCCTCGCGGTTGCCGCCGGTGGCGAACATGTGCCTTCCGATCGGCGTGTGCTCGAGGACGTACCAGACCAGCACTGCCACGGCGAGCCCGAAGAAGAAGTAGTACGGCAGCGAGATTCTGCTGTCGGAGAACGGCCAGGTGAACGAAAAGACATCGCGCTTGCCGAAGTTGACGTAGTCGTCGCTGAGTGCCGTCGTGATGTTGCCGCCATCGTGAATGCGGCGAATCAGGGCTGCGATGACCTGGCTCATGCCGAGCGTCGCGATGAAGCTGTTCACTCGGAGCTTCACGACGATGAAACCGTTGATCGCGCCGATGACGAGACACGCGCCCATGCCGATCAACGCGCCGATGCCATTGGGAATGTCGGTTTCGAGCGCGATCTTGTTCACGATCACGAGACTCAGCGCCATCGTTGCGCCGATCGAGAGGTCGAACGTCTCGGTCGTGAGCGGCACGAGGAAGGCGAGTGCGAGCATGCACACGATCACCTTCTCGGTGAGGACGAACTCGATGCTCCAGTTCCAGGTCAGGTAGTTGCTCTCGGTCAGTCCGAAGAAGATGAAGAACGCGGCGAGCAGGTAGAGCCCGCTGAACCGGTTCAGACCGAGCCGATTCACCCACGACGACATCGATGATGGTGCCGATGACGGCGCGTCGATCGGCTCATCGGGCTCGGCCGTGGCGTGTGCCTCGGGGAGTGTGTCGGTCATCGTGCTTCCGCCTTCGTGGTGATGAGCTGTGCGCGCTCGATGTTCTCTGGTGTCATGTCGCTGCCGCTCAGTTCGGCAGCGATTTCGCCGCCGACCATGATCACGATCCGGTGGGCGACCTGAATCAGTTCGTCGGTGTCGGTGGAGATGACCAGGATCGCCGAGCCGTCACGTGCCGAATTGTCGATGAGTTCGAGGATCTGCTCTTTGGCAGCGACGTCGATCCCGCTGGTCGGCTCGTCGAGGACGAGCACCTTCGGACCGAGGCGCAGACTGCGACCGAACAGCACCTTCTGCTGATTGCCGCCACTCAGCGCGCCGATCGGTGTGGCCACGCCGGTGGTCTTGATGCTGAGTCGTTCGACCCACTCGAGGCACTCTTCGGTTTCGGTGCGGTGTCGGAGGCGTCCGCGCTTCCAGTTGCGGCGAACGTCGGCGAGGGTGAGGTTGTGACCCACCGACGACAGTGGGATGACGCCGTGCGTCGACCTATCGGCGGGGACGAAGGCCATCCCGGCAGCGATCGCCTCGCGCGGCGCGTAGTTGCCGATGGAGGTACCGGCGACCACGACCTCGCCTGCATCGCTCGGGAGTTGACCGGTGATGAGCGGGCCGAGCGCTTCGCGGCCCGAGCCGGTGATTCCGGCAACGCCGACGATTTCGCCCGGCTTCACGTCGAGGTCCACCCCGGTGACCGTGGTGCCGGTGAGGTTTCGCACCGTCAGGCCCTGAGCTTGCGATGACGCATCGGGTGCGTTGCGCGCGCTTCGTTCGAGTCGGTGGCCGATCATCAACTCGATCAGACGCTCGTGGTCGAGGTCGGACGTGGGCATCGTGGTGACGCGTTGCCCATCACGCAAGATGGTGACGTCGTCGGCGATCTCGAAGACCTCGTCGAGGTGATGTGAGACGTAGAGGATGGCGACACCGCGTTCTTTGAGGAGGCGGATGGCGGCGAAGAGTCGTTCGACGTCAGCGCCGGGGAGTGCAGCCGTGGGCTCATCGAGGACGAGCAGGTGCGCGTTCTTCTCCCAGTCGTGGAGGGCGCGGGCCAGTGCGATCGCAGTTTTCTGAGACGGAGCCAGCATCCCGACGGGCAACGTGACGTCGATGTCGGTGAAGCCGAGGTCGGCGAGTCCGGTTCGAGCGCGTTCGGTGTCGGCGCGCCAGTTGATCCGGCCACCGCGTCGCGTCGTATAGCCGACGCCCATCGAGATGTTCTCGACGGAGTTGAGTGCGTCGACGAGGCCGAGGTCTTGGTGGACGAATCGAATCCCGGCGTCGTGTGCGGCGCGCCCGTCGCCGAGCGTGAGCGGCTCGTCGGCGAGTTCAGCCGACGCCCCTGGGTCGGGTTGGTGGTATCCGGAGAGCACCTTGATGAAGGTGGACTTGCCCGATCCGTTCTGGCCGACAAGGGCGTGCGTGCGGCCGGCAACGAGGTGGATGGTGACGTCGTCGAGGGCGACCTGGCCGGGAAAGGTCTTGCTCAAATTGTGCACGCTCAACAGCTTCGACATGTCGCCTCACTCCAACTACAGCTCCGAACGGCCTGCACAATAAACTAAGCAGTCAATTAGCTCAGCTTCGAATCGGTCGGCGCGCTGAGTCAGGAATCGTCGGCCTCAATGCTCATCGAGCACGAACGACATTCGTACAAACAAGGGGGAATGCACGTGAGGAAATCAACGAGACTGCTGGCGATACCGCTGGCGCTTGGACTGTTTGCCGCAGCCTGTGGTGGCAGCGATGACGACGCCGAAAGCGAGACCACCGAAGCCGAAGCGGAAACCGGTGGCGA
>CALICC010000121.1 GCA_938049325.1 uncultured Ilumatobacter sp.
CGTCTCGACCTCGGGAAGTTCGGGCACGTCAGGTGATCGACCGACACGCGTCTGCGGCCGCGGCCTGTTCGGCGCTCTTCTTCGAACCGCCCTCACCGACACCGACCTCCACTCCGTCGACCGTGACGTGTGCCGTGAAGACCTTCGCGTGGTCAGGACCGACCGAGGTGAGCGAATACGCAGGCGCACCTCGCCCAGCGCGGGCGCAGCGCTCCTGCAGCTCGGTCTTGTGATCCGCGTGTTCGATCAACGAGTCGCTCAGCTTCGGAGCGACCACGCGTTCGACCAGTGCAAACGCGGCGTCGGCGCCCCCGTCGAGATAGACGGCACCAAGGACCGCCTCGAACGCATCGGACAGGATGGATTCCTTGCGCGCCCCGCCCGCAGCCGCTTCGCCACGACCCAACTTGATGCACTCACCCAGACCGATCTCGGTAGCCATCTCGGCCAGCGCCGCCGCGTTCACCACGCTCTTGCGCAGGTCGGTCAAGCGGCCTTCGGGCACGTCGGTGAAGCGATGAAACGACACGTCGGCGACCGCCCACCCCAACACGGCGTCGCCGAGGAACTCGAGGCGCTCGTTGCTGACAACGTCGCCATTCTCGGCACACCACGAGCGATGCGACAACGCCCGATCGAGCAGAGCGAGATCAGCAAATCGGTAACCGATCCGTTCACCGAGGTCGGCGAGATCGGCCGAGGTCGGGTCCACGGAGGTACCGGTCAGCTGACGTTCGCGCGTTCGAAGACGTAGTCGACCGCGTCACGGACCGTCTTGAGGTCTTCGAGATCTTCGTCTTCGATGCGGAAGCCTGCGCTGCGCTCGCCGATCTCCTCCTCGAGCGATTCGACGAGCTCGATCAGTGCCAACGAGTCGGCGTCGAGGTCGTCGACGAACGACTGTCCTTCCGACACTGCAGACGGTTCGATCTCGAGGATGTCCGCAAGGCGGTCGCGCACGATCTGCAAGATCTCGTCGCGTTCGATCGGGCCCTGAGCACTCATGCAGCGGAGTGTAACGGCGCGCTCAAACCAGTCGGGCGATCGATCACGCGAGCGACTCGGCGATGGCCGTCTTGATCTCGGCGGTGATGTCGCGACCGATCATGTCGGCGCCGACGCCGATCCCGTTGCGGACTGCATCCGCATTGGACGACCCATGCGAGATGATGCACACGCCATCGACGCCCAGCAGGATCGCCCCGCCGTACGTATCGGGGTTCAGCGAGCTGTACAGCGGCAACAGCGCCGGCATCAGCGCATCGGCGTGCTCTTTGAACTCGGGGGCGTCGAAGGCTTCGAGCAGCGACCCGATCACGGTCTTCATGCCGCCTTCGAGCGTCTTCAGCACGACGTTGCCAGTGAAGCCATCGGTGACACAGACGTCGAGTTCGTCGCTCATGATGTCGCGACCTTCGACGTTGCCGATGAAGTTGATGCCAGCCGTCTGGGAGAGCAGCGCGAACGTGTCCTTGCGGAGCTGGTCGCCTTTGGTTTCCTCTTCGCCAATCGACAGCAACCCAACGCGCGGGTTGTCGATGTCGAATCGGTGACGGGCGAAGATCGAACCCATCTGGCCGAACTGGACGAGCCACTCCGGTTGTACTTCGGCGTTGGCGCCGGCGTCGAGTAACACCGTTGGGGTGGAGCCCGGGACCGGAATCGGGGTGGCGATCGCTGGGCGCTTCACACCTTTGATCCGACCCATGCGCAGCAGGGCCGAGGCCATGGTGGCCCCAGTGTTGCCAGCCGAGATCATCGCGCCTGCCCGACCGTCACGAACGGCTTCAGCAGCGCGAACGAGCGTCGAGTCCTTCTTGCGACGAACACCCCCGGCCGGGTCGTCGTGCATGCCGATGACTTCGGATGCCTCGATCAGATCGAGGACGGTGCCGTCAGACGCCTCGCGTCCGTCGAGATCGGATGGACCGACGAGGACAACGGGAATGCCGTCGGCCGCAGCAGCATGTGCACCGGCGATGTTGGGTCCTGGAGCGTCGTCGCCACCCATGGCGTCGACAGCGACGGGGAGCATCAGCTCAGCTGACGTCAATGGCGTACCGGTCGCGGTACCAACCGCACGAACCGCACACGACGTGCGGCGTCTTTGCGGCGTTGCACTTCGGGCAGATGCTGCGCGACGGTGCTTTCAGCTGCCACGCGCTGGCGCGACGGCTGCGAGTCTTCATCTTCGAGGTTTTCTTCTTCGGGACAGCCATCGTTTGCTCTCGTTCTCTCCGTTTCGACCGCCGGCGACACGCAGATGGCGTGCTCACTCAGGTCAGGCCGGTCGTCAGGGCCGGATCACGATATCGCCGCTGCGCGCTCCTCCAACCACAATCTTGCAACCGGGAGTTCTTGCAACCGGCACTCGAACGCGCAGGGCTCGCTACTCGTCGAGCACGAGGCCGTCGAGCGCTGCCCAGCGGTTGTCGGTCACCGTCAGGTCACATGAACACGATGCTTCGTTGCGATCGATTCCGCATCCGGCACACAAACCGGCACAGTCAGCGCGACACAGTCGCTCTTGATCGAGCTCGAGCAGCGCGACTTGGCGTGCCATCGGAGCCAGGTCGAGCTGGTTGTCGACGATCGGGTAGGCATCGTCGTCGATCACGGTCACCTGATACAGCTCATCGACCACGCCTTCGGCGGTGCCCGAGAGGTCGATGAGGCAGCGGCGACACGGTCCTGCCCATGGCGCTCGAACGGTCCCCACGACTTCGATCCCGTCGTTCATCGCCTCGAGTTCGACGTCGATCACGATGTCGCCGACGAGCTGATCGTGCACGACATCGAGCTCCGCTCCCGGTATCGAGATCTCGATCGGCTTCGTCGCACCGGGCTGTCGCAACAACTCCAGTGCGTTTACGCGTAACGCTCGCGCCAGTTCAGGCATCCTCGAATTCTACGAGCGACGTGCCGTGGACACTCTTCGCGAACGCGGCG
>CALICC010000122.1 GCA_938049325.1 uncultured Ilumatobacter sp.
GTGAGACTGTCGGGCGCTGCACGCAGCATCATCGCGAGGTCGAGCGGAGTCGTGGGATTCTCGCCAAGCGCGATGTCCGGATCGAAGCCGGTCACCCCCAAGACCTCGTGAGCGAAGTCGAGCACGACGTCGCCCCTATACAGAAGACCTCGATCGAACGGTCGGACCAAGAACTCGACCGACGGAGCGCCTGACTCCGCCCGGTCGAGCCCGGCGGTGTACCGCAGATCTTCGTACTGAGTTCGAACCCACTCGGAGGGGCTGAGCTCGTGCTGAAAGCCCCACTGCCGCCACCGGGACTCGATCGCCAGGTCTTGACGCCGAACGTAAAGAACGCAACGCACCCGATGGCGTCTCGCGAGCTCCTCCATCGCGTCCAGCATCCGTGGGTCGCCGCCGAGGACCGGGGTTCCCAACGCCTCCGACGAGACGATGACCGACCCTTCGTCGCCCGCGAAATCACCCATCGAACCAAAAAACTCAGAGAACAGTTTCCGAACTGACTCGTCAGGCTGTTCCGACATCACCGCGGCGCCATAGCCGAGCGCGATGGCTGTCGCAGCCCCGATTCGATGGTTGTCGAATGGAACGAGGCGTCCCGGGCGACCGAGCGACGGGTCGCTGTCGCAGAGCAGCTGAATGCCATATTCGTTGCTCAGCCCGACGGCGTTGTGTCGAAGCCAGCTCTGAATGCTGGTGGAGCCAGTCTTCATCATTCCAGCATGAATGGTGACCGTTCCCATGCCGGCCGAAGCTACACCGTTCGTCGACGCCACAGACTTGATCGAGACCTGATCTTCGCTTGGTCCGACCTCGAACCAAGCCGCCGAAGCTCCTTGTACACAAAACGACCAAGGAGTACCTGTGAACACCACCCGACGCACCATTGCGTGCATCAGCATCGCTCTCGCCGCACTGCCGTTTGCCGGCAATGCGCTCGGCGCAGCAGCCGCTGGGCCCACCTTCAACTGTGATCCCGGCTTCTATCAGGTGATCTCCGGCCAGCTGGCCAAGTTCGACCCGGGCGCCAGCACCTACAGCACCATCGGCGCCGACCTCAGCAACTACAACGCCCTCGGGTACCGCATCGCCGACGGCTACATGTACGGACTCGGTCAGGGCAACGTCTACCGGATCGATGCCGACGGTGTCCGCACCACCATCGGCTCCCTCGGCGGCCTCTCGATCGGCTACACCGGCACGTTCGGCGACGACGGGCTGCTGCACGTCTCGAGCGGCGGTCGTGACTGGCACACGATCGACGTCGACACGATGCAGATCACCCCGGTACCCGAGCTGTCGGTGCCGGTGGGCGTCGCAGATATCACCAACGTGAACGGTGCGTTCTACGGCGTCAACTCGCGTGGCGGACTCGTGCGATTCGACCCGACGAACCTGACGGTCACCCAGGTCGGACAAGTCGCCGGCCTGCCGACCGACTCGATGAGCTACGGCGCCGCATGGTCGACCGCCGGCGGCAACCTGTACGTCGGGCGCAACTCGGGCGAGATCTACCAGATCACCGGCTACTCGACCGGCACCCCGGTTGCCACGCAGGTCGGCGCCACACCGCCAACCAACTCGAACGACGGTGCAGCATGCGAACTGGCAGCGCCACCCGCCGGACTCGCCGACGTCGACGGCCCGACCCCGGAGACAGCACCGTCGACGCCTGAAGCTCAGGCCGCCGCCGACGCGTACACCGCAAGCTACGTGGAGACCGCAATCGTGATTCCGGAACCACAGCCGATTGCGCCGGCCACTCAAGAGAACACCGAGACGTTCGAACTTCCGGATGCCGGTATCGGATCCGGTGATACGTGCGGCGCCACCGTCGATGTCGACCGTCCGGCTCGCGGTGTTGACGGACGCTTCACCGTGGTCGACGACGCCACGCAACTGTTCACCGGCTTCTCCGGCGACGACGCCTCGAGCTGGGACTTCCTGTCCGGCGTGTGGGCGATGAACGGCGGCACGCTCGGCCAAGTCGAGAGCTGCGATTTCGATGCCACCGCGCTCCTGCGAGGCCACGTGGTTCGCGACTTCCGCTGGGAAGCGACATTCGCGTCAACCAGTTCCAATCAGGGTGGCTTGCTCATCAACCAGCAGTCCAACCTCACACGGAGCGGCGCCACCCTCATCGACCTCTCCGAAGACGGCTCAGCCGTCCGGTGGGGAACGTACGACGAACGCGGCCGCTACGTCTACATCGGTGGCGAACCGATCACCGCGCCCGCACCGGGCATCGGGGTCACACTCGCCGTGCTCGTCCACGGCGAAGACGTCATCGTCGAAGTCGACGGCTCGACGGTCGGCACATTCACCACACGAGTAGCGGGTGGCCAGGTTGGCCTGGTCGCCACGCAATCGATCGTTTCCTTCTCCAGCGCAACGCTGACCGCGCTGCCGGCGACGGACGGTGCGTCATGAAGGCCATGATCCTGCTGGCGGCCGCTTTGCTCGGCGCCACCGGCTGCTCCGCGGTCCGCGGCGAGGAGCAGGAGAGCAACTTCGGGGCGAACACGCCAACCGCCGTCGCCGCTGATACCACGCAGTCGGATCCTTTCGCCGCCGGCAGTCAATCGGTCACCATCGCCGCACCCCGCCAGGTCGACGATGAAGCGTCAGCCGCCGTGGCGATCGACTTCGTCGCGACGGGTCTCCATTCCAATGCACCGATCAACGGGACCTCGCTGCTCGGTGACGGCTCGGCAATCGTCACGTTCGTACAGCCGGGCTGTGAGTTCTCCACCGTCCACAGCGAGTTGCTCGCCGCCGCCGCCGATGTCGGCGACGTGAGCTTCGTGTTCGTCCACAGCGGCGGATCACGCGAGTCGTTTCTCGAGTTCACCAACGCGACCGGGCTGAGTCACGAGAACGTCGTCCACCTCGACGACCGCTCCGGCATCATCACGCAGCGCTTCGGGATCGACATGTTCCCGGCGACGATGCTCGTCGCTGCAGACGGCTCACTGAGCCGCACCTCGGGTGCGCTCGACCAGGAGCGTCTCGACAGCGCCATCGCACTCGTGACGTCCTGAACGCCACGAGCAGCAGTGTCACGCAATGCGTGGCAGCGTCACGCTCACACGTGTTCCTTCGGCGGCCACCTCGATGTCGAGGTGGCCGCCTCCGCTGTCTGCGAGCCGATGGGCAACGGCCAAGCCGATTCCCACGCCGCCGGCATCTCCGTGCTTGACGAACGGTTCGATGGCCGTCTCGATCTGCTCCGACGTCATCCCTGGCCCTGGGTCTCGGACGTCGAGACGAACCGCAGCATTCTCGACGGTGAGCGTGATGTTGACCGGTCCTGGAACTCCGTGATCGATGACGTTGTTGAGGACCGACTCAGAGATCCGCTGCAACCGCGACCAATCGAGCCGAACGGGACCGGTTTCCCCGGAGACCGACGGAACGACCAGCAGGCCCTTGACCGCTGCCGGCAGTGTCCACCGCTCGGCGATCGCGTCAAGCCACGCGGACGGCAGCATCTCCTCGGCGTCACCAGGGTGCGTCGCGCCATGCGCGTTCGCGAGCTCGACCAAACCGAACAGCAACTCCGACAGTGTTCCAGCGTGCCCCGCGACCTGCCCCAGACGTTGACGATCCTGCGCCGACAGCGGTTCGGCGTCGATCAGTTCGAGCAGGCCCAGCACAGCATGCAGCGGTGTCGTGAGCTCATGGCCCAGTTCGGCGAGGAACGCTTCCTTCGCTTCTGCGGCCATACGGGCTGACGCGAGCGATTGATGAAGTTCGCGCGTGCGCTCGACGACGCGTTGTTCGAGACCGCGGTTCGTCTGCCAGAGGTCGCGCATGCCACGTTCGGCGATGCGTTCGGCCTGTTCACGCGCATCGCGCTCGCGACGAATCCGCCGCTCGAGCCGCGCAATGCGTGCCTCGGCGTCGCCGTCTGCCTCGGCGGTCATTCGCCTTCGACGACTCGCATCGCACAGGACGGGTCGCCGTCGTGAACGCAGCCGGTGTGCTCAACCGAGAGCTTCTTCTCGAACCACTCCCCCGCTCCGACGATGAGCCCGTCGGCGAGCGAACACAGTCCGCGCTTCGAGGTGTAGATCACCACCAGGGCATCGCCGTCGTCCGTGGCGGCGAACCCCGGGACGTCTGCGTCGGGATAGATCTTGCGAACCTCGGGATGGATGATGTCGTCGAGCGACTTGATCACTGCACGCCATCCGTCGAGCCCGTCGAGTAGTTGTGGAGCGCGACGGACGAGGTGTTTGAACCCGAGACGACCAGACAGCTGCAGCGTTTCGGCATCGCTGAGACCGGCGGCGCGCGCCGTTGCGTGCACGATCTGACTCAGTTCTTCGTCGGGATACGTTCCGAGCGAGGTGTAGCTCCCGCTCACCCCTGAATCGTCGACGACGTCGTCCCATGCCTCGGCCGACATTGCTTCTGTCACGACGTCCTCGACGACGTTGAACAGCACACCTTTCATCCCAACACTCCAATCCACGCGTCGCGTACGAAATTCGTCCCCAGTCTGGCGCTCACGATGGAGTCGCTTCGGGATGGTCCTGACCGAGCCACGCTGTCAGGCCTGTTCGTGCCGCTGCAGCCACGACGCCGATTCCGGGTCGCGCTGCGGGGTCGTGCTCGGCCGCTGAACAGAGATCCGCAAGCGCGGTCGCACCCAGGAGTCGCGCGCTCGACTTGAGCGTGTGTGCTTGGCGAGCGGCGAGGTCAGAATCGGCTCCGGCAACATCTGACTTACGGGCATCGAGTTCGGTCAGGAACGTGCGCACGAGACCTTCGACGACAGAACGGTCGCCGAGTTCTTCGACGAGACCGTCGAGTACGGCGACGTCGACGTCTGTCGCCGCATCCGCGTTGACCGCCGACTCTTCGGCTGCCACAGCTTGCTCGGCTGCCGACATGGTCTTCTGCAAGGCCACCCGCAGCCGTTCGAGGCCGACCGGCTTGGGCAGAAACGCATCCATTCCAGCGTCGAGACATGCTTGTTCGTCTGCGGCGGTCGAACTCGCCGTGACACCGATGATCGGTGTGGTGATCCCCCGCCGGCGAATCTCCCGCGTCGCGTCGCGGCCATTCATCCCGGGGAGCTGGTGGTCCATCAGAATCACGTCGAACGAGCTCTCGTTCAGCATGCGTAACCCGACCTCTGCGCTCTCGGCGATCACGCCTTCGAGACCCAGGCGATCCAACTGGAGGCGTGCGAGCTGCTGGTTGACCGGCGTGTCCTCGACCACCAGCACTCGCTCGCGACGAGGCCGCGCGATCGGGCCCGTGCGGTCCACATCGGGACCCTCCACTGCGCTGACGAGTGGGATCGAGAACGAGAATTCCGAGCCCTTCCCGAGGGTGCTGTCGACATCGATGACGCCGCCGAACGCTTCGACGAGCCGCTGGACGATGGCCAATCCGAGTCCGGCACCTCGTCGGTCACCACTGGTCGTCGCCGTCGCGAATGGTTCGAACACCCGTGCGAGCTGTTCGCGCGGGATTCCGACCCCGGTATCGACGACGTCGAAGCGCAGGCGGCCGGGCGAGTCTTCGTCCGTCAGCTTGCTCACGGACAATGTCACCGACCCCTGCTCGGTGAACTTCACGGCGTTGCCGACGAGGTTCCCGAGCACCTGCTGGAGTCGCGCAGGATCGACCGTGATGAGGTGCGGAACGTCATCGGCGACCGAGTCGAGGACTTCGATGCGACCGTCAGCCGCCGATCGCGCCACACGCGTGACGTCGCGAACCAGGTCGCGCACCGCAACCGGCGCCGGCCGAAGCTCGAATCGGCCGACTTCCATACGAGCCGCGTCGAGAAGGTCGTCGGTGACCGACGTGAGTCGGTTGAGCTGGCGCTGCAGCGTGGCCGCGAGATCACGCGGGCCCTCCGTGAGGGTGTCGTCGGACGCGAGCAATTCCGCGAGACCCGACATGGCGTGCAACGGGTTGCGCAACTCGTGGCTGACCGTCGCCAGCAGGTTCGAGCGATGCTCCGCCTCGGCAACCGCCTCGTCACGCAGATTGGCGACCGCGCGAATGTTGTTGCGTTCGGCGGTGACGTTACGCGTCGACAAGACGATGCCACGCAGATCGTCATCATCGAGCATGTTCCTCACGGTGACTTCGAGCGTCTCGATCTTGCGATCCGCTCGTTGCACGCGGAAGTCCTCGGTGATGACGACGTCGGGAGCCGCCAACACTTCGTTGCGAACTTCCATCACGCGTTCCAGGTCGTCTGGCACGATCACATCGAGGATCGTGCGCTGCTCCCAGTACTCGGTCGGATAGCCCAACGTCTCCCGATATCGGCCTGTCGTTTCGGTGACGTTGCCGTCCTCGTCGACCAGCGTGAGCGTCCCCGCCGAGTGCACGAGCAGCTTGCGCACCAGTTCGTCGTTGACGCCAGGACGCACGAGCACCGGTTCGGTACGAGCGATCAGTCCGGTACACATACCGTCGTTCAGGAGCGCACGGATGACGACGTTTCCATCGAACTCGGTGCCGTCCGCTCGAACGAAGCGCTTGACGGTGCGGAACTCGTCGAGGTCGCCGGTCACGAGTCGCGTGAGATACGACAGCGTCCACTCCTGATCGCCCGGTCGAGAGAGCATTCCGACGTCGAGGTCAGTTGCGCGGTCGTACCCGAAGAGCTCATAGAAGTCGTCGTTCGCGGCGAGGATTCGACCGCTGGGGTCGCTCAGGGACAGTGCCACAGCCGCGCGGTCGAACGCTTCGACGAGTCGTTGGTCCGAGATGTCTGGCACGGGGTTCAGTTTTGTCGAGTTCACCCGGTCGTGCTCCGAATCGTGCATGTTCATG
>CALICC010000123.1 GCA_938049325.1 uncultured Ilumatobacter sp.
ATGACGTGGTGGTCGGCGACGCCGCCGTCGTAGCAGAACTGTCCGTCCGTGCCGATGGTGACGACGGCGAGGTTCGGGTTGGGTGGTGTGTTCGCGGCGAAGTTCACCGACGAGTACTGATCGTCGATCGGCCGGTCGAACACTGGTGTCGTGCCGGAGGATCGCAGTGCTCCGTAGCCGCTGCCGTTCGCGGTGGTGTTCGTGATGTTCACCACAGCGGCATCGCCGCCGGTCCCGCCGGGCACCGCCACACACCTCGACGAGTCCGACGCCACGTACGGCGCGTGCTCGCCGACGGGAGCAGCGGCTGGGACGTTTGCACCGGCCGCGGCACCGAATTGTGCGACGAATCCAGCAGCGACGAGGGATGCAGCAAGAGCTCGTCGACGCACCTGCCCAATGTAGGCCGAGACACACCTGACGAACGGGGTGAGCCCGTCGCTGCACCCCGGTTCTAATCTATTCGGCGATCGATGCTTCGAGGTCGTTGAGGCCGGCGCGCACGATCATCGTGTAGGTGTCGGCGATCGCAACTTCGCGGTGGTCCTTCTGTGCCTCGAGTCGAGACGGGTCGGTGACGACGGCCATGAAAGCCGCCTTGCTCGGGAACTCGTTGAAGCGGACCTGGTGCCACGCTCGGCCGTCACCGATGATCGTGCCCTCGGCTGCAAACCATCCGTTGATACGCATGCCGTGGTGGAGCGCGACCTTGCCCGCCGCGTTCTGGTACTGCTCCATGTGATCCGGGGTTTTGTGTGCCGCTTCAGCATCGTGGAACCGGAGCACGTGCATCACCACCACTGGTCCATCGTCGTCTGTCGGTGGATGCGGCACGTCGGCCCAGTCGACAGGGGAGTGGTCCGCCGGTGCTTCTGGGATCGGCATCGGCTGCGTGCCGATCACGATCGTCGATTCCATCCCGGCGTCCTTGTGCTTGTGGGATTCCTGGAACTTGGGGAGTGCCTGCATGTCGATGAACGACCTGCGGGTGGGGTACTTGACCACACCGATGCGATCCCACACGGTGCCGTCGCCGAGGAGTTGCTGGTCGACGTCGCCGAAGAACACCGGCCGAGCGCCGACTTCGGCCAGTGAGTCGAGCGGCGAGTATTCGTCGTCGGCTTCACGTCCGCTGATCGTGCTCTGGCGTCCGTCGGCGTAGTCGGCGACCTCGCGGTACTTCATCAGGTTCACCATCCACACCGGCCCGTCGTCGTCCGGCTGTGTGGTTGCGAGCTTCAATCCGTAGTCGGTATCGATCGCTCCGTAGCGGGGGCCGGTCTGCTCAGTCATGGGTGGGTGCTTTCTGGTTCAGCCGGCGCTGATGGCGTCGAGGACGATTTGGGCGAGCTGCGCGGCGGCGTCTTCTTGGAAGAAGTGATGCGCGTTCTCGACCGTGACGTGAGGCTGGCCCGCTGCGCCTGGAACCAACTGCAGGAACGGCGTATCGCCGCCCTTGGTGACCGGGTCGCTGTCGCTGAAGCAGCAGATGAAGGGTTTCTCCCACCGCTTGAGCACCTCCCAGGCAGCATTGTTCGCCGGGACAGCCGGATCGTCAGTCGAGGTTGGCACGAGCGTCGGGAAGATGCGTGCGCCTTCCTTGAAGGTCTCGTCGGGAAACGGTGCGTCGTAGGCCGCCACCTCGGCGTCGCTGAGCTCGGTTGTCGTTGCGCTCTGCAGGAGCATGCCGATCGGGAACACGGGTGATTCCTGGCTGAACTTCTGCCAGTCCATGAAGGCTTTCGAGGGCGCGCCGTCACCGTTGGGCAGCCCGGTGTTGCCGATGACGACACGTGCGAATCGGTCGGGGTTGTCGGCGACGAGGCGTAGGCCGACGAGGCCGCCCCAGTCCTGGCCGAAGAACGTCGCGTCATGGAGGTCGAGGTGATCGATGACCGCCTCTTGCATCCAGGCGACGTGTCGTGCGCAGGTGTAGTCGGACTTCTCGCTCGGCTTGTCGGACTTACCGAATCCGACGAGATCGGGAGCGATCACCCGTGCACCACCGGCGACCAGGGCCGGGACCATCTTGCGGTAGAGGTAGCTCCACGATGGCTCGCCGTGCATGGCCAGCACGATCGGGCCGTCCGCTGGGCCTTCGTCGAGATAGTGCACGCGCAACGTGCCGCCGTCTTGGTCGTCGATGTCGACGTAGTTCGGGGCGAAGGGGTAGTCGGGCAAATCGGCGAAGCGATCGTCGGGGGTGCGGAGTGATCTCATGGCGTGTTCCAGTTCACTTGGGGACGAAGAGTCCGGTGGTCTCGATGTTGAGTTGGCCGGCGAGGCCGGCAGAGCGGTGAACGGCGATCTTGGCGTAGTCATCAGAACTCGACATG
Source organism: uncultured Ilumatobacter sp. (assembly GCA_938049325.1). GTDB lineage: Bacteria > Actinomycetota > Acidimicrobiia > Acidimicrobiales > Ilumatobacteraceae > Ilumatobacter_A. The sequence continues at coordinate 2,337 of CALICC010000123.1, forward strand.
GCGACGAGCGCGGCACGATCCGGGTACTCGACCACGGCCACCTGGTCCCACATGTCATCGGCCTGGCCGAGCATCAACCAGCTCACGGCACCGGAGAACACGAGGCGTCCTCCGTGCTGCATGACCAACGGCACGACGGCCGCACCATAGATGGCGTACGCGTCCTTTCCGGAGAGGTCGGTCTCGCGGCCGTCCTCGTATTCGGCGAACTCTTTGAACTTGAGCAGGTTGACCATGTAGATCGGCCCATCCGGCCCGGGCTGCATCAGCTCGGCGAGTTGGGCAGGCTCGGTCGGGGTGACCTCGTTGACGATCTTCATCTCGTGCATGCGGGAAGCTCCTGTAGATGGTTATCGGGGTTCGATGGTCACGGCGTGGAGATCGTCGCCGAGTTCGATGACGCCATCGAAGTGGGCGGCGGATAGCGCTCGCCAGTCGTCATAGGTGCCGCTCATCGGCGGCGCCGGGACGTAGTGCGTGAGAATCAGCGTCGCAAGGTTGGCCTTCGCCGCGGTTTGCGCGGCTTCTTCCGGCGACGAGTGGTAATCGAGGGTGTCCTGCATGCGCTGCATCGGAACGTTGGCGATGATGTCTTTGCGAATCACGGTGTGGACGAGCGCGTCGGCGCCATCGCACAGCGCATCGAGGCCGGTGCAGGGCACCGTGTCGCCCGCTGCCACCACTGAGGCGCCGCCGTGGTCGAATCGGAAGCCGACGCTCGGCTCGACAGGCTTGTGATCGGTCTGGCCACAGGTGATCGCGACCTTGCCACCCTGACCATCGGGCAGCTCGACGACGCCTTCCGTTACCTCGATCACGTGCACCGGTGGACGGTGGTTGAGGTCTTCGTGATGCGCGATGCGATACGCGATGTCGGGATCGAGCGAGGCCAGAATGTGGTCGACGACCTGCTGGGTGCCGACCGGCCCGACGATCGTCAGCGGCGTCTCTTCGAAGGTCATCACCCAGCGGGTGGTGATCACGTCGTTGAGATCGGTGATGTGATCGCTGTGCAGGTGCGTGATCAGCACCGC
>CALICC010000124.1 GCA_938049325.1 uncultured Ilumatobacter sp.
CCGAGACGTGATGATCATCGCCAACAAGGCTGACAACGATCGACGCGAAGCCGATCGGTGGGGCTTTCTCTCACTCGGTCTCGGTGACCCGTACCCCGTGAGTGCGCTGCACGGCCGGCGTGCGGGCGATCTGCTCGACGAGGTCATCTCGCGATTCTCCGAAGAAGCGCGGGCCGTACGTGATGAGACCGAAGTCGAAGTCGGCGCCGACTGGAACGATGACGACGACGAGGTCAAGCCACCTCGGGTCGCGATCGTCGGTCGACCCAACGTCGGCAAGAGCACGTTGTTCAACAAGCTCGTCGGTACCGATCGTGCCGTGGTCCACGACATGGCGGGCACCACGCGCGATTCGATCGACACGCTCGTCGAGACCGAAGACGGTCCGATGGTCTTCGTCGATACCGCCGGGATGCGGCGCAAAGGCAAGATCGACGACTCGGCTGAGTACTACTCGATGGTTCGGGCGCTTCGCGCGATCGACGACGCCGACGTCGCGTTGCTCGTGATCGACGGGACCGAAGGCGTGACCAGCCAGGACCAACGCCTCGCCGAACGCGTCGATGCGTCCGGGTGTCCGATCCTCATCGTGCTCAACAAGTGGGAGTTGGTGGGCGCCGACGACCGCTTCGACGTGATGAGCGAACTGCATCGCAAGCTCGCGTTCATCGGTGACGCACCGGTGCTCAAGATCTCCGCGTTGACCGGCAAGAACGTGTCGCGGCTGCGTCCGCACCTCCAAGAGTCGATCGCTCAGTACCACACGCGCGTTCCGACCCGCGACGTGAACAAGGTGATCGCTGCCGCGCAGCAACGCCAGCCTGGGCCCAAGGGCGCGAAGATCCTGTATGCGGTGCAGGGAGCCACCGACCCGCCCACGTTCACGCTGTTCGTCAATCGCGAGCTGCCGCCCACGTATCTCCGATTCATCGAGCGGACGATTCGGGAGGAGTTCGGGCTGGGTGCAACGGCGATGAAGATTCGCGTGAGAAAGCGGTCCTGACGTGCCGTGGTGTGAGGAGTGCGCAAGATACTTCACGCCGAACTCGGTCGAAGCAGACGGCAGTTGCCCGACGTGCGGCGACACCATTCAGCTGCCCGACGGTGCTGAGCCCACGAACGACGAGAGCTCACCGTGGCACTTCAAACTGATGGTCGTCGCGGTGACTGGATACCTCGGTTGGCGAGTCGTCGAGCTCTTCATCTGACCGAGACGCCGCAGGCATTTCGTGTGTCCGTGAGGTCACCCAGGGTGGGATGATTTCCGCCCGTCCGCAGTGCGTCATACTTGCGTTGTGCGGGGAAGAATTAGGGGGAGTGCCGTGCGAGCGGTGTCCAACGTTCTGCTTGGCGCGTGCGCGCTCGGGCTGATCGTCTACTGGCTCGGCACCACCGCTCCGGCCATCGCATCACCGTCGTCGGTTCCACCCGAGGTGTCTCGCGCTGGTGTCGGGTCGCCCCACTTCGACGTCAACGGCCGGGTGCGGGCAGACCTCGGTTGTGCCGACGACGTTTCGCCGACCGCGCTGCACGAGTTCTTCGCCGAGCGGCGCGGGCCGCTCCTCGGGTGGGACAACCCGCACGTGATCGAGCTCGAGACCAACCGCTGGTTGTGGCTCGTCCACGACACGTATCTGGACTACTCGGGCGACGCGACCGACCTCGACTCGATGGGCGGGCAGATCCAGAATGCCGCGTTCATTCAGGATGAATCATGCTTCTCGGTCGTGCACGGCGGAACCCCGTGGCAGCGGGCGAACTTCGAGATCGGCGATGAGCGGCTCCCGTTCGGGCATTTCCTCTGGCCACTCGGAATGGAGGTCGACGACGATCGCCTCTGGGTGTTCTGGGGCGAGACCGTCACTGCCGACCCGCCGCCACCGCGAGGTCACGGCATCATTCGGCATCCGGTCGGTACGTGGCTTGCGAGCTACGACGTGGACTCGCTCGAGCGCCTCTCGTTCGATCCGGCTCCCAACTCAGGGGTGGATCCCGTGTACGGGTTCGCAGTGGCGTCTGACGATGAGCATTCGTTCTTGTTCGGCAACACGAACCAGCTCAATCTGTGGCGCAACGGTGGCTACGAGAACGGCCCACACAGCACGACCAAGATGTATCTCGCCCGTGTGCCGCTCGGCCAACTCGATGCGGATCCGAGCTATTGGGACGGCGCGTCGTGGTCAGAAGATGCCAGCGATGCGGTGCCCATCACGGACCGCTTCTGGGCGGAGAACACCATGCAGCCGCGCTACATCGACGGACAGTGGATCTCTGTCGTACAACGCGACGGGTTCTTCGGTGTCGATGTGTGGCTCGAAGTCGCGCCGAATCCGTGGGGACCGTGGATCGCCGCGGAAACCCTTCCGTATGAGCCGCGCCCGGCCAAGGTCGAGAAGAACTCGTACCAGCCGATCATCCTTCCGTGGAGCTCAGCCGACCAGGGCATCAGCATCGCCATCTCGGAGAACGCGGTGCTGTGGCGGCGAGCGATCGCCGACCCCTCGCTGTACCGGCCGGGCGTGTTCAGCCTCGACTGGCCCGACGATGCCGAGGCCCGTATGGTCGGAGCGCTCGAGATGCTCGCGAACAGCGAGTGAATCACGGCGCATCTTCGGTGCTTCACAGCTAAGATCGTCCGGCCACGAAGAACACATAACGGGCTGTGGCGCAGCTTGGTAGCGCACTTGTCTGGGGGACAAGGGGTCGCAGGTTCAAATCCTGTCAGCCCGACGAATGAACCCCGGGTCGGAGGAAATCATCCTCGAACCCGGGGTTTCGTCGTTTTCAATCTTGCGCTGCGCCGTTTGGTGCAGAGAGCCGGCGTTGCCGTTCCATGAGGCTGCACCAGTCCCAGTCGGCTCCGCCGAGGGCGTGAACGTCAGCAAGAAACTGCGCGACCATGGCGGTCACGGGCAACGACACGTTCATCGCGCTGGCTTCGTCGAGGACGAGTCCAACGTCCTTGCGCATCAGCGTTGTCGAGAACCCGAAGTCGTATTCACCGGCGATCATTTGAGCGGCGCGGTTCTCCATCTCCCATGATGTCGATGAGCCTTGCGTCATGACGTGCACCACTCGCTCTGGGTCGAGTCCGGCGTTGATCGCGAAGTCCAGTCCCTCGGCCAGCGCCTGAGCCACGCCAACAACACAAATCTGGTTGGTCATCTTGGTGATCTGGCCAGCACCCGACGCTCCCATGTGGGTGACTCGGCCCGCGTACGCAGCCATCGTCGGCTCGGCGCGAGCAAACGCAGCTTCATCACCACCGACCATGACGGTGAGCGAACCATTGCGAGCGCCGTCGACGCCGCCCGACACCGGAGCATCGAGAAAGTGGGCGCCGCGCTTGGCGAGTTCGTCAGCGAAATGGCGTGCTCCGGACGCGGAAATGGTGGAGTGATCGAGCCAAATCGCGTTCTCGGCGACGTGCGCAAGTGCTTCGTCGACAACGGTGTGCATCTCCGTGTCGGCGGGCAGGGACGACACGACGAGCTCGGCGTCGCTCACCGCGTCTGCAACCGACGCTGCGGCTCCACCCGCGTGATCGCCAACCCAAGTAGCCGCCGCGTCGGCGGAGATGTCGAACACCTTGACCTCATGGCCATGCGCTGGCGCGGCGAGATGGCCCGCGATCGGCCAACCCATTCGACCGAGTCCGATGACGGCAACCTTCATGCCGGCATCCCAGGCTTGCCGTGATCCTCGATGGTGAAACCACCGGCGAGGCGAGCATTGATGCGCCCTCCTGTTGCCATGGCCAAGATCAACACCATCTCGTCAGGGCGAGGACCATCGGACACTCCCATTTCGATCGCGTCATAGTGGCTCCCGACGTACGACCAGTCGAGGTGGGTGAGCGGAACATCGAGCCGAGCGCCCATCGGACCGACCTTCTTCGTCGATGGAACGATCGACGTTCCTCGGCCGATGGCGGTTCGCATGCCGCCGCCACCGGGAATGTGCCACATGGCGCCGTGTTCGATCTCTCCGTCACCTCCGACGATCGCGCCCTTGCCGTAGCTCTCGATCGCGGAAGGGTCGCCGCCGAGGTGGGTGATCAGCTGGCCTCCCAACTCTTCGCCGAGCTCTCGAAGCTCGTCTGAAGCGGGCGACAAATCCTCGACGTATCTCCCTGCGTATGGATTGGCGACCACAGCGGCGATCGCGCCTTTCAGCAGCGGGGTGGCAGCGTCTGGTGCGTGGTCTGAGCGAACTTCTTCGATCAGGCTCACGATCTTGCGAATAGGGAAGAGCATGGTCGGGCCTCGCGCGATCGACTGATGGTGGAATTCCGGTTCACCGTAGTTGTGTCCGCCATCGTGCGGCTCCCCGAGCGCAGCTGGTGAGAGGCGCCGTTCGCCGTCCCGGCCAGAGCCACGAGCCCGACGACAACTACGGTCGAAGGATGCCCGACGTGATTCGGATTGGTCAGCTCTCGGACACGCACTTCTTGGAAGCTGGGATGGAGCCGGAAGGAGCGGGCGCCTATGACACGTCCGCAGCTTTTGAAGCGGTGCTTGCACACCTGGGTGATCACGAACACCTCGACTTGATGGTCGTGACCGGAGACGTGGCGGATCACGGTCGGGCGGCACAGTACGAGGTGGCCGCCGACGCGTTCGCGCGGCTGTCCGTGCCGGTCAACCTGTGCCCGGGCAATCACGACTTCGACGAGCCGTTTGCTGGCGGTTTCCCGCACAGCAATCTCGATGTCGAGCGCACCTTGGTGCTCGGCGACTGGACCTTCCTCTTTGCCGACTCCAACTCCGGTCAGATGCGCGTCGACGAGGAGGGCAATCGTTCTGACCTGCCGGGCGAGACTCGGCTGCACTCGAACGGCTCATTGGGTACCCATGAGGCAGCGTGGATTCGCGAGGCAAGCGCGGCCGCTACAACCGAACACGTCTTCGTGTGGATTCATCATCCGCCAGGGGTCACGGTGCCGCTGATTGCTGACGCCGACTACACGTCTGAATGGACCGCCCTCATCGGCGATCTCCCCAATGTCCGCGGATTCGGCGGCGGCCACACCCATCTGCCGGCTGAGTTCGTGTTCGCTGATCTTCCGGTATTCGTTTCCCCATCGTTCAAGAACAACTTCGACCTCGACGCGAAGACCTGGCTGCCGCCGGGGTACCGCACCTACGAGTTCAGCGCTGATGGAGGGATCACCAGCGAGGTGCATCTCGTCGACGACGAACGGTGGCCCCGGCATCCGCTCGGCCGCGCCATCTTGGGGTTGTTCAACGGCGAGCTGACCTACGACGACCTGGCGGCGATAGCGCAACGGCGTCGCGATCAGACGTCCTGACAAGCGACCGGCCACTGCGGCGCGGGGCTGTCGTTCGACACGCTGACTGTGATGCGGCCTCGAGCGTTTACAGTCGCGGCATGGCACTCGTTTCCGCTGTCCACCACATCGCCACCGCCACGAACGATCTCGACCGGTTCATCGACTTCTATCGCGAGGCGTTCGAATTGGACCCGCTCCCAGGATTCCCGATGGAGACCCCCGTTGGGCGAATTGCCTTCTACGACCTGGGTGGCGTCCAGGTGCAGATCGTCGAGGGTGGTGAGATCGAACCCGCGCCTGCCGACGTGCCGGCGATCCTGTTGCAGAAGAATCTGCGCGTTGACCACTTCACATTGCGGATCGACTCTGCCGACGCATTTGCTGCCGCCGTCGACAACCTGGTGCGGCTCGGTGCCTCGGACGGCAAAGCGACGGACTTTCAGGGCTCGGATCTCCTGGCGTTCACCGACCCCGACGGACACGTCATGGAAGTCATCCATACGCCTGCATGAGCGAGCCGTTCGCCGCATGACGCGCGGAACCTCGTGTCGTCGGCAGAACTATCTGCTCTGGTGCTCTTCGTAGTCGGCGTCCAGCGCACCGAGCAGTGTGGTGATGGCGTCGTCGATTCGTGCGAGCTCGTCGAAGTCGAGCCGCTTGAAGACCCGCTTGCGAGTGTCGTCGTACGACGCGAGCGCGGCATCGGCGAAGCGCGCTCCTTCAGGAGTGAGCGCGACGAGGACCATGCGTCGGTCGTTGGGCACGGCGACCCGCTCGACGAGGCCGGCACGCTCGACCCGATCGACCGCTTGGCTGATCGAACCCATCGGTCGCAAGACATATTCGGCAATGACGCTGACGGGAAGTTGGTGCGGGGCGGGCTCCTTACGGAGTGTGGCGAGGATGACGAAGTCGCGAAACGAGATGTCGAAGTCGCGGACGGCTTCGTGCTGAAGTAGTTCGAGGTGAATCACAACTCGTTGCAGGCGGGTGAACAACGCGGCAGGGTCATCGTGGTCAAACACGTAACCCGGCACGAGTGCCTTCGCTGCAGCGGTGCTCTTGGAGTCGTCGGTCATGGTGTGGAGTCTCGAGTGCGTCAATGAGGCCAAGCAATCGGCGAGCTGGACGGGCGCACGCGAATACTCTAGGGTCAGACTATCTCGATCGAGAGTATTTCTCGACACACGATTGGTTCAGGGGGATTTGCCACATGAGCGCCACCAAGCAGCACGACATCAACTACCACCACCTCGCCGAGCTTGCGTGGGAGAAGCCCAAGAACGTGCCGCCCGAGCTCCGGAAGTTGGCGGAGAAGTCCGCCGGAACGGGTGCTCGCCGCGCCCCGGTCACGAGTGGCGCCATCGGCTTCCACAGTCAGATCTCCGAACTGCCCGCTGGCTTCAAGATCCCGAGCCATACACACACTGCACACGAGTTGATGGTCGTGCTGGATGGCAGCTGCACGGTCATCGACGGGCCCGAACTGTTGGCTGGCGACCTCACCGAGATCCCCGCCGGCACCGAGTACGGGTTCGTTGCTGGCGATGACGGAATCCGCTTCCTCGTCGTGCGACCTGAAGCCGCCACCACCAAGGTCTCGGAGTAGTCATGCGTAACGGATACAAAGTCTTCGACGCCGACTCACACGTCATCTATCCCGCCGACCTCTGGCAGACCTACCTCGATCCGGCCTTTCGTCATCGCATCACGCGCCGCAGCCCCGCCGGGCTCGACACCTACAACCCCGTGGTCGTCGATGGGCGCTGGTCGCAGCACGACACCAGCTTGTACGGCCAGTTCCAGAAGGCCATCGGGTGGACTGCCGAAGACATGGTCGAGCAGTACGGCGACATCGTGATGGACGGATTCACTGGCGATCGCGTCGCTGCGGCACATGCCGTTGACGGCATCGATGTGGCGGTCATCTACGGACCCGAATACGACCTCTGGGTCGACGGGATCGATCCGGCACTGCAGGCAGCAATGGTCCGGGCCTACAACCGGTGGGGTGCGGAGATGCGCGAAACCTCCGGCGGGCGCGTCCTCACCAGCTCGCCCATTCCACTCAACGACATCACGCGTGCGGTCGAAGAGATCCAGTACGCCCACGAGCATCTCGGCATCAGAGCGTTCTGGGCGCGCCCGAACTACGTCAACCACCGCAACCTGGGCGACCGCTACTACGACCCGATCTACGAGTTGCTCCAGGATCTCGACTGCGCATTCGCCACACACGAGTTCATGGGTCTGCGCGGACAAACCGAGGGCGCCGACCGCTTCTCCACCTTCACCGAGTGGCACACCGCGGTGCACACCCACGAGGCAATGAACGCCAGCCTGTCGATGATCACCCAAGGCGTCTTCGAGCGATTCCCACGGCTCCGCTGCGCCTACATGGAGGCCGGCTGTGGATGGCTGCCATCATGGCTGCATCGCATCGACGAGCATCTCGAGATGGCCGGAGCCAACGAGTGTCCCGACCTGACCATGACGGCGACCGAGTACTTCAAACGAAATTGTTGGATCACGACCGAGTGCGAAGACCCGTTCGTGGCCGACGTCATTCGCTGGCTCGGCGATGACCGCATCCTGTGGGAGAGCGACTTCCCGCATCCGGACTCGAAGTACCCCCACACGACGAACGAGTTCATGAACTTGCTGCCCGACCAGATTTCGATGGAGAGCAAGTCCAAGATCTTGTGGGACAACTCCGTCGACTTCTACCGATTCCCAGACGGCTATCTGCCCACCGAGTTTCACGAAGCCACCGACGTTGCGCTCCCCGGAACGGTGGCAGCCGGAGCGTGACCTCCCTGCGGCGCCCACGCGAGGCCGTCGACTTCGATGTGCTCGAGCAGCGGTATCCACCCGCGCCCGACTATTTCGAGACGGCATGGCTCGACGACCCGGCAACGATCGAAGCCAAGCAATTGGAACGGCTGCAACAACGCGCCGTGGCAGCCCACGACGTGCCGTTCTTCGCGAAGCGTTGGGCCGATGCCGGATTCGACCCCGAGACGATTCGCTCACTCGACGACCTGCCTCGTGCTCCCTTGTACACCGTTGATGACATCCGCGAAAGCATCGAGGCGAACCCGCCGTTCGGTGACTATCAGGGTGTGATGCCGGGCGATGCGTTGCGCGAGCCGATGCGGCTGTTCACCTCGGGCGGAACAACAGGTCGTTCCCGACCGACGCTGTACACGGCGTGGGATCGCGAGGTCGGAGCGCTGCTCACGGCGCGGGCGCTCTATCTCCAGGGGATCAGACCCGGTGACGTCGTTCTCAACGCCTGGTCGTACTCCACGCACAACGGCGCACACATCATGGATGAAGCCCTGTACAAGTGGCTGAACTGCATCGTCATCAGCACCAGCACGGGTACCGTCACGCCGAGCCGGAAGCAGGTCGAACTCGCGATCGAGTATGGCGCCACCGCCATCTTGACCACGGGTGACTACCTTCTGCACCTCGCCGAGACGGCCGTCGAGATGGGTCTCGACCCGATTGCCGACCTCGCCTTGAAGGCGCTCCCGAACATCGGTGACGTCGAGCAGCTCGAAGCAACCTTCGGGGTCCCGGTGCTCGACAGCTATGGCTTCCACGAAGTCCAGTGGGTTGCGGTGGAGTGCCCGGCCAAGTCGGGACTCCACGTCTTCGAAGACGCATACATCGTGGAGATCGTCGACGTCGAAACCGGTGAGCTGTTGCCCGACGGTGAGCAGGGTGCAATCTGCATCACGGAGTTGTACAAGACCGGATCCCCCCAGTTTCGCTACAACATCATGGATCTCTCCACGCGCTATCCCCGCGAGCAGTGCGAGTGCGGGAGCTGGCTGCGCAAGATCGCCCCGTTCGCAGGTCGAGGCGACAACATGGTGAAGCTGCGCGGCGTCAACGTGTGGCCGGAAGCACTTGGCGCGATCGTGGGCGACGTCCCTGGCGCAACCAACGACTACTTCGTGCGAGCAATTCGTGAAGGGAACCGCGACGAGGTCGTGGTGTCGGTGGTCGGCGACGTGGCCGACGACGCCCTGCCCGGCCGGATCGAAGCAGCGCTCAAACACGCCGTTGGTGTGCGGATATCGGCCACCGTCTGCACAGCAGGTGCGCTTGATCGAGACACCGGATTCGGGTCGGCCGCGAAGCTCGTTCGGTTCAGGGACGAGCGATAGCCGTGCTGAACGGCGCGCTCGACTATTGGT
>CALICC010000125.1 GCA_938049325.1 uncultured Ilumatobacter sp.
GGATTCACGCCTGGCGTGAATCCACGATCCTCAGCCGGTTGCCAGGAACTGTTCGATCCGGTCAGCGGTGGGCGGAGTGCCGTCATCGAGGCGCGCACCGAAGGCCTGCGCCCGCTCCCCCATCGAACTATCGGTCAGCACCACGTTCACCGCTGCCTGAAGTTCGCGTTCTCGGCGCACGTGGACGCCGGTTCCCAACTCGACCTGGCGGTGGGCGTGCCACACCTGGTCGAAGATCGACGGCATGATCACCGACGGCAAGCCCGCCTCGAGCGCCATCGAATTGGTGCCGTGCGATCCCGAGTGGACCACAGCACACACCCGCGGCAGCACCTTCGACAGTGGAGCGAACGTCCACGCGCCGTGACGGTCGGCCGGCCACGTGGAGCGGATCCGATCGACGGTCGCATCGAGCGAACAGAGCGACACCGTGCGCCTTCCTGCCTGCTCGGCAGCGGCCACCGCCGCATCGAAACGTTCGGGGTGAGTCGCGGCACCGAGCGTGCCGAGCGTGATCAACAGAGGCGGGTCTCCTGCGTCCAGAAAGTCATCGAGGTCATCGGGAACGCGGCCGGCGGCGTTCTCCCAGTGGGTGAAGCCGGTGAGCGAGTAGTTGTCGGGCCAGTCGGGTGCCGGCGGGAGGTAATGCGGCGACACCATCCCGAGATTGAGATGCGGCGAGATGCGCATGTCGATCATGCTGCGACGACGGTGGTCGAGCCCCTTGCGGCGGCGAAAGTCCACGAACCCCGACACCATCGACAGGCGGTCCGGTCGCGTACTCCGGGCCAGCTTCCACGCGAGCCGGTTGCCCCACGATCCGAGCGACGGAACCTGCGGGAGCGGGTTTGCCGTGCGTGTCGGGATCAGCATCGGGAACAGATCGCCCGAGATCCATGGCACGTGGAGCGCTTCGCACGCCATCGACCCAACGACACCGGCGGTCGAGTGCGCGAACAGAACATCGGCCCCTTCGAGTTCGGCGGCGAGCGCATCGAACTGCGCCTCGAGATGAGGAATCGTGAACTGGCCGAGGTACAGCTCCAGGAGCCTGGCACCGCCGAATCGCATGCCCCACTTCGCGAGCCATTCGCCGTGCTGGTTGAGCTCCGACGGACTGAAGTCCGACCCGCTGTGCACGCATCGAAAAGGCTCGCTGGCGAACTCTGCATGAAACTCGCGAGGCACCACGAAGGTGACGTCGTGACCACGATTCGCGAGCTCGGTCGCAACCGGCGCGTACGGGTGAACGTCGCCGCGGTACGCCATCGAATACACGACGACGCGGGCCATCGTGCGCCTAGATATCCAAGAACTTCGAGGCGGCGATACCCGAACCGATCGCTCCCGCGAGTGCGCCGATGCCCAACATGATGAGCATCACCGTCTTGTCGTAGCCATCGGTGATCACGAGCGCGGCGAAGCCACTGTTCTCGGGGAAGCCTTGCACGCCATTGGTCCACTGCGAGTTCCACACGAACAACCCAGCACTGGCCAGCGAGCCGCCGATCACACCGTGGAGCAAACCTTCGAGCATGAACGGGATGCGGATGAACCAGTCGGTCGCGCCCACCAGCTTCATCACCTCGATCTCGCGTCGGCGCGCAAAGATCGCCGTGCGAATCGTGTTCCAGATGAGCAGCACGGCGGCGAGCAACAAGAAGCCGGAGAGCAAGAACAATCGGAAGCCGAAGAACGACTGCAACTGCTCGATCAGCGAGATCTGATCCTCCGCGAACACCACCTCGAAAACCCCGGGGCCTTCGGAGAACGCTTCGGTCACCGAACGCAGCAGGTCGACGTCGGTCTCATCGGTCGGCACGGCCTTGTATTGCGTCGGGATGTTGGTTTCGTCAACGAGGTCAGCCGTACCCGGCTCACCCGCCAGGACGCGATCCTTCTCGAGCAACGAGCATTCGACGTCGCAGTAGCTCCACGACTCGATGAACTGCCCGTTGGCGTCGAGGTTCTGCTCGATCAGCGCGCGCTGGTCGACGGTTGCGTCGGGACGCATGAAGATGATCATCTCCACGCCGCCCTCCCACTTCGCGAGCAGATTGTCGAAGCCGTGCTGGCTCAAGAACGTGAGTCCGACACCCAACAGCGAGATGGCTGCAGTGATGATCGACGCGACGGTCAGCGTCGCGTTACGACGGAAACTGTCGAAGGTCTCGCGGAACGTGTATCGGAGTCGGGAAAGCATCAGGTCATCTCATTCGTAGACGCCGCGCGCCTGGTCACGAACGATGATCCCGCGGTCGAGCTGGATCACGCGCTTGCGCATCGTGTTCACGATGCGTTGGTCATGGGTCGCCATCACGATGGTCGTACCGGTCTTGTTGATGCGGTCGAGGAGGCGCATGATGCCTTCGCCGGTGGCCGGGTCGAGGTTGCCCGTCGGCTCGTCGGCGAGGAGGATCAGCGGACGGTTGACGAAGGCGCGAGCGATCGACACGCGCTGTTGCTCACCACCCGACAGTTGGTTCGGCATGCGCTCTTCTTTGCCCGACAGACCGACCAGGTCGAGTACGGCGGGCACTTGCTGGCGGATCACGTGCTTCGGTCGACCGATCACCTCTTGGGCGAACGCGACGTTCTCGAAGACGTTCTTCTCGAGCAACAGCTTGTAGTCCTGGAAGATGTTGCCGATGTTGCGACGCAGCATCGGGACACGCGCACCCGGCAGATCGACGATGTTGCGCCCCGCGACCCACACGGCACCGCGCTCCGGGCGGTCCTGACGGTTGAGCATGCGCAGCAAGGTGCTCTTGCCAGAGCCCGACGGCCCGACGAGGAACACGAACTCGCCCTTGGCCACGTCAAAGCTCGCGTCTTTCACTGCCACCACTTCGGTGGAGTAGCTCTTGGTGACGTTTTCGAGGCGAATCATGAGAAGGGGTCGAGCCGGTCGAACGGCTCGCAAAGACTACCGCTGCTGTCCGCCGAGGTGGCGGCACCGCACCTGACGATCTCGGCGAACCGAGATCAGCTGGCGGGTTCGTCGGCTTGGGCGCGGCGCTGCTGCAGGAAGCCTTCGATCAAGAAGTCGATGTCGCCATCGAGCACACCTTGCACGTTGGCGGTTTCGAGCTCGGTGCGCAGGTCCTTGACCATCTGGTATGGCTGCATCACGTAGCTGCGAATCTGGCTGCCCCAGCCGACCTGCGCCTGCTTGCCAGCGATGGCGTCGAGTTCCGCCTGACGCTCTTCTTCGACCTTGGCGGCGATCATGCTCTTGAGACGCCCCATGGCGCGCTCGCGATTCTGCAGCTGACTGCGTTCCTCTTGCGAGCTCGCCACGAGCCCGGTCGGGTGGTGGATGTAGCGCACCGCCGACGAGGTCTTGTTGATGTGCTGACCGCCGGCACCTGACGCGCGAAACACCTGCATCTCGATGTCGGACTCGTCGATTTCGAGGTCGACGTCTTCGAGCAACGGCCACACCTGGACGGCTGCAAACGAGGTCTGGCGGCGACCCTGGTTGTCGAACGGGCTGATCCGAACGAGGCGGTGCGTGCCGCGCTCGGCGGTCATCAGTCCGTAGGCGTAGCGCCCAGAGATGGTGACTTCCGCCGACATGATCCCTGCCTCTTGGCCCTCCGAGACGCCGTTGAGCGTGATCTCGAAGCCGCGGCGCTCACACCACTTTTCGTACATCCGGAGCAACATCTCGGAGAAGTCCTGAGCGTCGACGCCACCGTCTTTGGCGTTGATCTGGACGATGCAGTCGGTGTCGTCGTGCTCGCCGGTGAAGAGACTGCGCAGCTCCAGCTTGTCGAGTTGCGCAGCAACCGCTGCGATCTCCGACTCGATCTCGGGCTCCTGGCTGGCGTCGTCGTCGTCACGGGCCAGTTCGTGCAGCACCTCGATGTCACCGACGCGTTCCGACAGCGCGTCGAACGTCTCGAGGTCGTCTTTGAGGTTGGCGTACTCGGTGTTGAGCTTGCGCGCGTTGTTCTGGTCGTCCCACAGCGCGGGGTCCGCGATTTCGGCTTCGAGCACGGCGAACCGCTCGCGGTTCTCCGCGATCGAAAGGTAGCTCTCGGCTTCGTCGAGGCGCCGTTGGACGTCGGCGATATCGGAGGTGAAGTCACGCATGATGGAAGCGGGTCTCGCTCAGACCGCGTCGAAGTGGCAGTTCTTGAACTTCTTCCCGCTGCCACAGGGACACGGCGCGTTGCGCGGGGTCTTGGAGAACTCGTCCTTCACGACGGTTTCTTGCTTCTTTGGGGTCGCTTCGGGCTGCACCTCGTCAGGGAGTTGGCCGCTCGCCACCGACGCGCCAGCGGTGCGCTGCAGACTGTTCTCGGGGTCGACATCGTCCGACGAGCTAGTCGTGAGATTGCTCACCTGAGCTTCATCGGCATCGATCACGCCGTCCTTGTTCGCGTCTGCCGGATCAGCGATGGCCGCCTTCTGGCCGTCGGTCGCCGATGGTGCACCTGTTTGGTTCTGCACCACCTGAACATGCATCACGTACTTGACGAAGTCCTGGGCGATGCCGGTCATCATGCCACCGAACATCTCGAAGCCTTCGCGCTGCCACTCGGTGAGCGGATCCTTCTGGCCCATGGCTCGCAGGTTGATGCCACCTTGCAGGTAGTCCATCTCCTCGAGGTGCTCGCGCCACCGCTGGTCGATGATGCGCAGCATGACCTGGCGCTCGACCTGGCGCAGCACGTCTTCGCCCAGCTCTTCTTCGCGGCGCTCGTAGTGCGCCGTGGCGTCTTCCATCACGAGGTCGTAGATCTCGTCGGTGTCGGCACACCCTTTGAGCTGGTCCTCGCTGATCGAGTTCGGCCAGTAGAGGGTGAGTTCCTTGGCCAGCGTCTCGATGTCCCACTCGTCGTCGGCAGCCGACGCACAGTGCGTGGAGATCAGCGAGTCAACGGCCTCAGCCAAGTATTCGGTGCCAGCGGAGCGGAGATCTTCGCCGTCGAGGATCTGGTCGCGGCGCTTGTAGATGATCTTGCGCTGCTCGTTCATCACCTCGTCGTACTTGAGGACGTTCTTGCGGATCTCGGCGTTCTTGGTCTCGACGGTGGTTTGTGCCCGCTCGATTGCCTTGGTGACCATCTTGGCTTCGATTGCCTCGTCGTCGGGAAGGGCTCGGCCCATCACATAGTTCAACGCACCGGTCGCGAACAGGCGCATCAGGTCGTCTTCGAGGCTGAGGAAGAACCGGGACTCGCCTGGATCGCCCTGACGGCCCGAACGGCCACGTAGCTGATTGTCGATCCGTCGGCTGTCGTGGCGCTCGGAACCGACCACGTACAAGCCGCCGAGCTCGCGAATCTTGTCGCCTTCGACCTTGCACTCGGCGGAGTGATGCGCCAACCGTTCTTCGTAGAGCGCAAGCGCCTGCTTCCGGTCAGTTTGGAACTCTTCGGGCATCTGGTCGAGCGGGACCGGAAGCTCGAACTCCTCGACCAACAGACCCTCGTCGAAGCCGGCCTTCAACACGTCGCCCGTTGCCAGTCCCTCAGGGTTACCTCCAAGCAGGATGTCGACACCGCGACCCGCCATGTTCGTGGCCACGGTGACCGCCCCGAGGCGCCCGGCCTGCGTGACGATCTCGGCTTCACGCGTGTGCTGCTTGGCGTTGAGAACCTCACGCGGAATCCCACGCTCCTCGAGCAGCCGTCCGAGGTGTTCCGAACGACCGACGCTCGCCGTACCGATGAGCACTGGCTGCCCCTTCTCGTGCCGTTCCTCGATGTCGTCGATGATCGCGCCGAACTTGGCGTCTTCGGTCTTGTAGATGAGGTCGGCCTCGTCGAGGCGCACGATCGGCTTGTTCGTCGGGATCGGCACGACGCCGAGGCCATAGGTGTTCATGAGTTCGGCGGCCTCGGTGGCAGCCGTACCGGTCATGCCGGCGAGCTTCTCGTAGAGGCGGTAGTAGTTCTGCAGCGTGATCGTTGCGAGGGTCTGGTTCTCCTCTTTGATCTTCACACCCTCTTTGGCTTCGACCGCTTGGTGGATGCCTTCGGACCAGCGGCGACCTTCAAGCACGCGGCCGGTGAACTCGTCGACGATGTTCACTTCGCCACCCTGGACGATGTAGTCCTTGTCGCGCTTGTACAGCTCCTTGGCCTTGAGCGCCACCGTGAACTGGTGCACGAGGTTCGCCTGCACGTTGTCGTACAGATTGTCGACGCCGAGCGCAGCTTCGACCTTCTCGATGCCTTCTTCGGTGGGCACGACGACACGCTTGTCTTCTTCGAACTCGTAGTCGACGTCGCGCTTGAGCGATCGAACGATCGACGCGAAGCGGTAGTACAGCTTGGCAGCGTCGGCGACGCGACCCGAGATGATCAGCGGGGTACGCGCTTCGTCGATGAGGATCGAGTCGACTTCGTCGACGATGCAGAAGTTGTGCCCACGCTGTTGGGTTTTGGCGTCTTTGGTCGCCGCCATGTTGTCGCGCAAGTAGTCGAAGCCGAGTTCGTTGTTCGTGCCATAGGTGACGTCGGCGGCGTACTGCTTGCGCTTCTCGGCGGGCTTCGAGTTGAGGCCGGGGAGGATCAGCCCCACCTCCATACCGAGGAAGCGGTAGACGCGGCCCATCAGTTCGGACTGGTACTGCGCGAGGTAGTCGTTCACCGTGACGAGGTGGACGCCCTTCTGCTCGAGCGCGTTGAGGTACACCGGTGCGGTCGAGGTCAGGGTCTTGCCTTCACCCGTCTTCATTTCGGCGACCCAGCCGAAGTGCAGCGCTGCGCCGCCCATCATCTGGACGTCGAAGTGGCGCTGGCCGAGTGTGCGATCTGCGGCTTCGCGTGTGACGGCGAACGCTTCGACCAGCAAGTCGTCGAGGTCGGCGCCGTTGTCGAGGCGTTGGCGGAAGTCGGCGGTCTTGCCGGTGAGTTCGTCGTCACTCAGTGCCGACATCTCGGCTTCGAGCGCGTTGACGTCGGGCACGATGCCCTGCAGCGCTTTCAGCTTCTTGCCTTCGCCGGCTCGGAGGATGCGGTCGAGAATGCCCATGGGACCGATCATGCTACCGCCGCGACCTAGGACGGTCCGTGTAGGCCTCAGGATCTGTCAGAGGCCTGGCAGCGGCCTCGACACCCCATTCCGTGCTCGATCAGGCAGCGACGCTCGCAGCACGTGGCCGCATCGGCAGCACGGTGGCGAGCGCACGATCCGGCGTGGATGCGAGCGCTGCGAGCCGCGGGAACGCACCCCGTTCTTCGAGTGCGCCCGCTGCGCTCAACAGCGTCGACCCCGTGGTGACCACGTCGTCGATGACGAGCACCCGCTGGCCAGCCACGTCAGGCCGCGCGACGAACACCGGACCCTGCAGCCGCTCGGAGCGGCCTTTGCCCGTTTGTGTACCTTCGCCCTGCCGGTCGAGCAGGCGGCGGCACGGCAACCCGAGCTGACGAGCGACCGTTCGCGCCAAGAGCTCTCCTTGGTCGAAACCGCGCTCACGTCGCCGGCGAGCGCTGGTGGGCGCCCACGTGACCACGTCGACGTCTTGATACGCGTGAAGTGCCACGAGTCGATTGACGATCAGGCCCGCGAGGTGGCGGCCCACGGCACGCCGATTTCGGTACTTGAGGCCGAGCACGACCTGACGGACCCGTCCGGTGAACGGCAGCGCTGCGATGACGCCGTGCGCTTGGTCTTGCGGAGCGCGACCGACGAGCGCAAATCGACAGGTGGTGCAGATGGCGGTGCCAGGTGCATCGCATCCGGCACAACGAGTTTCGAAGATCATGGGCACCATCTAAGTCAGGGGGTACCTCACAGTTCTCCGCTGCCGCTGACCTGGTGTTTCGCGAGCTCAGCGCACCCCCGTCGGGTCACCTCAGACGACGGAGTGGCCGGTGGTGGAGTCGATGTGGTCGGGCACCTCACCCGAGTAGTCACCTGTGGTCGACTCACCCTGCGGCTCGAACATCAGGATCCGAGCACCTCCCGGCGACACCGGACGGTGCTCGGTCCCCTTGGGCACGACGAACGTGTCGTTCGCACGCAGTTCGACGCGCGTCTCGGTGCCATCGACGCTGCGCATGTCGATCAAGAACTCGCCGTCGAGCACGAGGAAGAACTCGTCGGTGTCGGTGTGCGCATGCCACAGGTGCTCGCCCCTCACCCGAGCGACGCGCACGTCGTAGTCGTTGACCTGCGCCACGATCCGCGGACTCCACGTCTCGTCGAAGGAGTCGAAGACCGCATCGAGGTTGTGAACGTCTGCACTCATTGCGCCAGTCTCGCGTCTTCCGGAGCGGTTCGAGAGCACGAGCTCTGCGCGACGCACTCGTCCGACGCACTTGTCGCGGCGACGTAACGTCGGGGTATGGCCTCACGTCGGAACGCTCGCCTGATCCTCGTCACCGTCCTCGCCCTGGTCGCCGCAGCCTGCCAATACGACCCCGCGCAATATCCCGGTCTTCCGGAGACGTGGAAGACCTGCAACGGGCTCACCGCAACCATGGGCCTCGGCCACTCGACGCTGCTCGGCGATGGTCCGGGCGGCGAAACCTACGACGGCACCTCCGGCGACGACGTCGTGGTCATCACGAACGGACCGGTCACGTTCAACGGCCTCGGCGGCAACGACATCATCTGCGTCAAGGAGGTCACACTCGCCAGCACCGGCA
>CALICC010000126.1 GCA_938049325.1 uncultured Ilumatobacter sp.
CCGGCGCTCACCTAGATGGCGAAGTGCGCGATCTGGATCTCGGTGCCGTAGTCGGCATAGTCCCCGTCGGCTCGCGCCTGACGAAAGTCGCCCCAGGTGATCGGCCGGTAGTGCGCCACGTCGCCCGGGCGGATCGACCCGGGCAGCGGCGAATATCGAGTGCGGTACTTCGGGTTGAAGAAATACGGCAGCGAGCGCCGCGCCACGCCCCGATGCGGGTGCACACGGTGCATGGCCGCGCGGTAGCGGTCGTTCGACCACACCTGCATCATGTCGCCGGTGTTCACGACGAGCGCGCCGGGAACGGGCTCCACGTCGATCCACTGATCACCGGCCGCCACCTGGAGGCCACCCACCTCGTCTTGCAGGAGCACGGTCAGCGCACCGGCATCGGTGTGGTGCTGCAGCGCCATCGCACCGAGCTCGGTGACGGCCGCCGCCTCGTCGGGTGACAGGACGTCGTCGACCGGATAGTGATTGAGCCGAAGAAAGCTCGTGTGGTCAAACGCGAACTCATCGCGCAGGTGATCGGCGTGCTCACCGAGCCCACGGCAGAACGCGGCGAGGAGCCACATCGCGACGTCGTTGCAGCTCTGCATATAGGCAACCATCGTCTCGCGGAAGTCCGGCAAGTTCGGCCACTGGTTCATCCCGTCGACCGCGTGCACGTTGCGCGGGTCATCGTCGGGAAGTTCGGGGTGTGCCGTCGGCGCGAGATCGAGGACTTCTTTCCGATCGCGGACGTTCTTCGTCAACTCGCGGTCGTAGTACCCACGCGTGTTCTCTCTGGTGCGATTGATCCGGCGCTTCTCGTCGATCGGCAGCGCGAAGAACGCGTCGGTGCCGGTCCAGACCCGTTCGATGAGGTCGGCGTCGATGCCATGCCCGATCACTTGGAAGAATCCGTATCGCTCAGCCGCGTCGGCCACCTGATCGACCACGGCGGCACTCGGCAGTGCGTCGACGCAGCGGCCGAGATCGATGACCGGCACCGCAGGCTGACTCATCCTCCCCAACGTACACCCGAGTTTCGGACTAGTTTGAGGCGCTGTTCACGACGCCTGCGTTCGAGGGTTCTCAACGCTCGCGTCCCACGGTTCTGAAGGAGAAGACATGGCTGGCGGCCTTGCCGGATTGCTCGATGACATTGCTGCGCTGGCCAAGCTTGCCGCGGCGTCGATCGACGACGTCGGTGCAGCCGCCGGCCGGGCGAGCGCAAAAGCTGCCGGCGTGGTCGTCGATGACACCGCGGTCACTCCCGCGTACGTTCGTGGGCTCGCAGCCGACCGCGAACTCCCGATCATCAAGCGGATCGCCACCGGTTCGCTGAAGAACAAGCTGATCTTCATCATCCCGGCGGCGTTGCTGCTGAGCGCAATCGCGCCGACGTTGGTCGAGATCATTCTGATGGCGGGCGGCACGTTCTTGTGTTTCGAGGGCGCGGAGAAGGTGTATCACCGCATCAAGAACGACGATCACGACCATGACGTGCCGGTCGTGATCCAGGGGCCCGAGGCAGAAGAGGCAACGGTCAAGGGCGCGATCCGTACCGACTTGATTCTGTCGGCGGAGATCATGGTGATTTCGCTCAAAGAGGTGCTCGACGAAGGGATCGTCCAGCGGGCGATCATCCTCATCGTGGTGGCCTTCCTCATCACAGCGATCGTGTACGGCATCGTTGCGCTCATCGTCAAGATGGACGACATCGGCCTCAGCCTCGCCGAACGCGACTCGGAGGCATCGCAGAAATTCGGCCGAGCAATGGTGAGTGGCATGCCGAAGCTGCTGTCGGTACTCACCGTCGTCGGGACGGCGGCGATGTTGTGGGTCGGTGGACACATTCTGCTGGTCGGCACCCACGAACTCGGCTGGGACGGCCTCTACAACCCGGTGCACGATCTCGAGAAGCAGGTCGAAGACGTCGGCAGCATCGGTGGGGTTCTGGCCTGGTTGGTCAATACCGCGATCTCGGCGGTCATCGGCCTGATCGTCGGCCTGATCGTCGTGGCGATCGTGTCGCGCTTCCACGGTGACGATCATGGTGACGAGCACGCCGACGCCGATGCCGCGTCTGCGCACTGACCTCGGCCACGAACACACCGCGAAGTCACACGGTCGATCGCCCGCCTTCGCTCACGCCGAGCGCGTTCAAGACGTTGCGCGTCACCTGGGCCACCGCCGCGTCCTCAGCGAGCCCGAACACCCAATCGGTCGTCCCCACCGTGACGACACGCCCGCCATCGGCTGCAAACGGTCGGCACTCGAGCATGACGGCATTGCCGCGCCGTGCCCGTTCCAATGCTTCGTCGGACGCACCACCGAAGATGCGGTTGGCAATGAACTCCAGGTCGCCCTGGTCAGACAGCGCGGCGATCGATGCTGGATACTCGCCGACTCCGAGGTTGCTCGACGGCACCGACGCAACGATCGTCACGTCGGCGGGGAAACCCAACTCGACGCCGTTGGGCGACAGCGTCGTCCGGTGTGCTTCGTCGACCGCGACCGGACAGCCCATGGTCTCGTAACCGACCACGCCGTCGTCGCGCCCGAGCACATCGCCGTAACGCAGCCGCGTTCCCTCCAACATCCAGTGCTCGTCGAGGGAGACGATGAAGCCACCGACACCCTGCGCCGTGGCGTGACCGAACCGGTGGTACAGACCAAATGCCGAGCCTGAACCGAGGAGCGACCACTCGGGCTGACCGACCTCGGGATCGGCCCACATTCCGGTGACGTCACCGCCGCTCTCCTCGATGTGCGCCCGGTATTTGTGGCACACCATCGACGTGCCCCGTTCGCCCTCTTCGATTCGCACACGCCAGAACATCGTGTTGCCGGAGAACGACGCCACGTTGCCGCCATTGCCGACGAACCTCTCGACCGCACGACGCGCCGTCGGCGACCAGTATTCGTCGTGGCCGACGAGCACCACCAGCGAGTAGCCATCGAGCACCGTGGGGTCGCTCTCGAGATCGATCGAGGTGGCGAAATCGAACTCATGCCCCTCCGCCTCCGCCCACTCGACGAATCGGCGGCCGTGCGTGAACCAACCAGTCGAGCCGATCGCCGACGGGTAGTTGTGCTGCGTTCGGTAGAGCTGAAAGATCTCGCCATCGGCATCCGGAGTTTCCCGAAACCGGGTCGGCCGCGACTTGCGGTCGTCTCGGTCGACTTCGGGCCGACACAAGATGCCTCGACCCAGCGGTCGGGCGAACGACACCTTCGAGCCGCCGGTGTACAGACTCCGTCCGCCCCACGTGTTGTACGCGTGCCATGTGTTGGTCGGCAGCACATACAGCGTCGAGCGTCGTTCACTCGGAGCTGCGGCGCCGCGCACCACGAACCCGGCGTGCGCAGTTGCGCGGTCGTCATCGACCCCATGTGCCGTCAACGTGACGAGGTAGAACCCCGACCGCCAGCTTGGATCGACCGGGAACTCGACCGAGACCGGCCAACCGCAGCCCTCGGCGTCGGCATCGACAGGCGGCGGAACATAGCGCCCGACCTGCGCCGCGCTGGACCACACCGGCACCCGCTCGGCACCCCATCGCTCGACGTGAACGTCGAACGTGGCGGCGTGCGTCGACACGTGGAGCTCGACAACATCGGTCGACCCGTAACTCAGCCGACCGCAATATCCCTCGATCGCATCGTGAAAGGTCTGGTCATCGTGTGGCACGACGTCATCTTCGCGAACCCGCGACCTCCACCGCAGAGCCGCCGCGATTACCGTCGACCACTATGCGCAGAACCCGGATCGATCGCCGCTCGTTCATCGTCGGCACCGGTGCGGTGGCGCTCGCAGCGTGCTCGAGCGATGACGAGTCGTCGACATCGGAGAGCAGCACGGCGTCGAGCGATCGGCCCGCCAGCGAACCGTCGGCCGCGCCCGAACCCACTGCGATCGCGCAGCCCATAGACACCACCGCCGAATCGCCCGTCGACGACACTGCGAGCGAAACGGTCGACACATCGGCCGATGCTGGACTGCGGGCGCTGACCGCCGCCGACTTCGATTCGCTGAGCGTGTGCGCCGTGCTTCCCTCCACCACCGCGGGACCGTTCCCGAACATCGCCCGGCTCGATCGCAGCGACATCACCGAGGGGTATCCCGGAAGCTCTCTCCGTCTCGGCATCCGCGTGGTCGACGAGCAGTGCGTCCCGGTTCCCGGCGTGGACGTCGAGGTCTGGCACGCCGACGCATCGGGCGACTACTCGGAGTACGACGACAACGGGAGCGGCAAGGACGAAGGTGCGGGGTCGACATTCTTGCGCGGCTTCCAGCAGTCCAATGCCGAGGGCATCGTCGAGTTCCAAACGATCTACCCCGGCTGGTACGAGGGTCGCTCTGTTCACATTCACGTCACCGTCCGGCTCGACGGCACCGACCTGTTGACCACCCAGCTCTACTTCGACGAAGCGTTCACGGCCGGCATCCTCGCCACCGGTGCATACGCCGAGTTCGGCCCGGTCGACACTCCCTGGTCGCAAGATCCCCTCGTTGGTGACCCATCGACCGACGGATCCGGCATCACGCTGTCGCCCGCGGACACCGCCAACGGGCCGGGCACGCTCGGGCTCGTCAACATCGGCGTCCCCGTCGGCTGAATCGTCAGCCCGGCCGTCCTTCGTGGCGCTCGGGTCATGCCACTTGACGGCTGGGAGTACGGTGACCGCATGACGATGCCGGTGCGGGTGTTGCTGGAGCGAGGCAAGAAGAAGCGCGTGGTCGCCAGCGCGTTCGACTGGCCGGGGTGGGACCGATCGACGAAGCTGGGCGGCGACGCGCTCGCCGAGCTCGACGGCTACCGCGTTCGGTTCGCCAAGGTTGCCGAGCTCGCTGGCTACGGCGACGAGTTCGGACGGCTCGGCGAACTCGACGTGGTCGAGGATGTCGATGGCATCGGGATGACGGACTACTACGGCGTATCGGGACGAACGGCGACGGCGGAACTGGAACCGATGACCGAAGCCGACTTCGAGCGGAAGCTCGCGCTACTTCGGGCCTCGTGGACCACGTTCGATGATGCGGCGGCCAGCGTGTCGGCCGAGCTTCGCAAAGGCCCGCGAGGTGGCGGCAGAGAGAAGGATCGAATCATCCGACACGTGAATGGCGCCGAGATCGACGAGTTCGCACCCAAGGTCGGGGTGAAGGTGCCGCTCGACACGCGGGACGATCTCGACGCGCTGCACTCGTATCGCGACGCATTCGCCGATGCGATCCGCGAACATCACATTCGAGGAGAACCTGCGCGGTCGTGGGCACTGCAGTTCCTGATTCGACGCTGCGCATGGCACATGCTCGACCACGCGTGGGAGCTCGAAGACCGCGACCTCTCGACCGAGCAGTAGCCCCGCCGAGTGCATGACACCATGGACCCGATGGATCAAGTTCCGATGGATGAGATCGAACTCCGTCCGGCCACCCCGGACGATGTTGATGCGGTCGAGGCATACCACGCGCGATGCTTCGAGAAGACGTACGCCGCACAGCTGCGCGCTGGCGCCATCGCCGCACCTGACCGAGACGGGATGCGGAGCCAATTCCGCGACTGGTTCCGACCGGACTCCGACGTCGACACCCAACTCGTGATCGTCGATGGTGTTCCGATCGCTCACTTCACCGTGAGCGCGCACCGCCTCGTTCACCTCTTCATCGAGCCCGCATACCAAGGCAAGGGACTCGGTCGACGTCTCCTGGCGATGGTCGAGACGCTGCTCATCGATGCTGGTCATGCACAACTCGAACTTCACACGAGGGTCGACAACGTCGCGGCGATTGCGTTCTACGAGCAGGCGGGCTGGACCGTGACCGATCAGTTGATCCGCACCGTCGAGCACGGCATCAGCTACGACGAGCACGTCCTCGTCAAGCGCCACGGTTGACCTCGCGAG
>CALICC010000127.1 GCA_938049325.1 uncultured Ilumatobacter sp.
CTCCGTGGGTCGGTCACAGCACATCGTTCCCGACCGCACCCGACGCCTCGTCGAACACCGCGATCGCGGTTGCCGCGTCCCGGGGTGCGCAAGCAACCGTTTCGTCGAGGTCCACCACATCATCCACTGGTCGAAGAATGGGCCCACCGATACGTGGAACCTCGTCTGCCTGTGCCCGAAGCATCACCGAGTGCACCATCAGGGTCGCTTGGGCATCTCTGGCAACGCCGATCTCGACCCAGCGGCTCCCGGTGCGGTCGTGTTCACCGACCGCGACGGCAAGACGCTCACGGAATCCGGGCACAGACCTTGGCCCCCACGGGCCGCACCGCCCCCGATCAACGGGACGTATGAACATCCAATCGGCGAACGCCTCGACTTCCGGTGGCTCCACTTCCGCAACGACCCTCAAGAACGCATAGCACCCGTCTGACCGCTGCGCGGCCGACGAGAACAACGCTGCGACGCCACTGAGGAACTTCGGATTGCCTGCAACAGAGGGTGTCGGCGCGGGCAAGTATTGACTGTGGAATCGGTCAGGACTCTCAGCGAGCGCAGCGTGAGCGATCCCCAAGTACGCACGACCGAAATCGACTGGCAGGTCGCATACGAGGGCTGCTCCGGTGACGTATTCGGTTTCTTGGCTCGACGCGTCGGACGAAGCCTTGCTGAGGACCTGCTCGCCGACACCTTCACCCAGGCCATCGCGAGCCAATCGGACTTCGACCCAGGTCTGGGTTCGGTTCGTGTCTGGTTGTTCGGCATCGCGTCGAATCTCGTCCGCCGGCATTGGCGGACCGAAGAACGACGCCTCCGAGCGTTGGCCCGCGATGCAGCCGAGACGGTTCGGTCGGTTGACCCGTTGCTGACGACCGGGCTCGTCGACGACCGCCTCGATGCGTCAGCCGACGTGGATGCGTTGATCGACGAACTCGCACGACTCGAACCGATCGACCGCGAGCTCTTGGCGCTCACGGGCTGGGAATCAATGAGTAGCGCTGAGGCGGGTGCAGTCGTCGGGATGAAGTCCGCCACCGTTCGATCACGAGTGCGACGAGCTCGAGCACGACTTCGATCCGCCACCGCACAACGAGGAGCGGCCTCATGAACGATCTGTACGACCGAATTCGCCCACCGACCGAGGTTCTCGACGAAGACACAGCCGCTCGGGTCTGGGGCGAGATCCGCCGAGAAGCACCCGTTGAGGCCGCCCGCCCCGAGCGAGACACCCCGTCGACCGCCACGTCAGTCGCACTCGGTCCCGTCGCAGACGCTCCCCGGCGCACGCACATCATTGCGTGGGTTGCTGCCGCCGCGGTGGTTGCGGGAATCGCAGGAATCGGCGCAGCCGCGGCGACTCGATCCGAGACGATCGCACCCGCGAACACTGCGGCGGCACCTGAGCCCGACCCGCGGCCCGAGTCAGATCCGACTCCGCACGTCGGCACCAGTCCATCTCCGCTACCCGAGCCTGAGGCATCGCCGCCGGGTCCGCTCAGCGTTGGTTCCGAGGCATCACCAAATGACCTGTGGTCGGGCACCAAATTCGCCGTCGTCGATGTCCTCCCCGATGGAATGACGGTCAGCACGGTGCGAGCTGAATCCGCCGGTGCCGTCTTCGGCGATACGCAATGGGTGCAACTCGGAGCTGACGGCTCCGTCACGGGGGTCATCAACGTGCGAGCGCCCAGGCTGCTCACAGCCGAGGAAGCCGCACGATCAGCCAGCGACTTCGAGGATGCCGTTCGAGGTCTACCCGCCACCGAATGGCGAGCCATCCGGGACGACGGTGCAGGATCTCCGCAAAGCGGCATCCTTTGGATCGAGAACTCACTTGCGATTCAGGTCACCGCAACCGGTACCGCCGACGAGTTGGTGCGGCCGATCGCCGAGGCGCTGGTCCTGGATGTCGAATCGCGAACGGTGACGGTACCGGACGAGTTTGAACTCGTGGCTGCCGCCGATCTGGACTTCGTCGACAGCGCAGCCGTGAGAACCACGCTCTTCATGCAGCCGGCTTGGTCGGACAGTCAGGGAGTCAACGTCTCGACCCGGCCGAACACCTTCGGCTATGACCTGGACCAGCTGGTCGGCACGGACCAGGACTGGCAGACCGTGGAGATCGACGCAATACCCGCCCGAGGTCTGCGAACGTCCAACGACGACCTCGTCGCACTGGCATGGCTCGACGACGGCATGTTCGTTTCGATCACGACCTCGTTGGCGCTCTCCGATGCGGAGATGTTCGACGTGATGCGCGGCGTCCGGTTCGTCGACGTCGACGAGTTTCAGATGTTCGGGCGAACCGTTGCCGATCGGGAAAACGCCGAGATGGGCACCTGGGCGTTGTTCGATAGAACCGTCACGGAGGACGGCATCGAGCTCTCAGTGCGTTCCAAGCCCGGCAGCATCGGAGCAAACGCCCTCTGCGTCGATGCACCGATCTTGGACTGCACCCTCATCCTGAGCGAAGGTGGAATCATCGATGGCCAGGAGTCATACGGCGCTGCCGGCTTCGATCTCGGCGATCGGAAAGTGGGGGTCGGTTGGGTGTCAGCGGACATCGATGATGCAACGAGCGGGCCCTCACTTCACCCATCCTTTTCGCTGGACCCGAGCGAGGTTCCGAGCGACGAGACCAGCGCGATTGTCTTGTTCGACATCGCAACGGACCTCGGCAGGTTCGTCGTGGTCGACCAGCCCGAAGGTGAGCATCCACCAACCATTCGCTTCGACTCAAACGGAGCAGGTGGGCCGAGCATCGAGCTGATACCGACTCTCGACGGTCCCTTCGACTTCTAGCTCAACGCTGCGGCGCTTCAGCATTCGACGACGCTGACGGGGATGCGGGTGGCCAAGCCGCCCTCAGCAGTCTCCTTGTAGTTGGCGTGCATGTCTTGAGCAGTCGCCCACATGGTGTCGATGACATCGTCGAGTGAGACCCGAGCGAGCTCAGGGTCGCTCGAACGCGCAAGGTGCGACGCCGAGATCGCCTTCATCGCCCCCATCGCGTTGCGTTCGATGCACGGCACTTGGACAAGCCCGCCGATCGGGTCACACGTGAGT
>CALICC010000128.1 GCA_938049325.1 uncultured Ilumatobacter sp.
CACCCGACCATCTACATTTCTTCCAGCAACACCGCTCACCACCAGGAGAAGCACCAGTGATCCCCGCATCATTCGAGTACGTCCGCGCCGAATCAGCCGAAGAAGCCATCAGTCTCATCGGCCAACACGGCGACGAGTCCAAGTTTCTCGCGGGCGGTCACAGCCTCATTCCGCTGATGAAGCTGCGCCTTGCACAACCAACGGTGTTGATCGACATCGGTCGCCTCAACGACCTGTCGTACATCCGTGACGCCGGTGACCACATCGCCATTGGTGCGATGACGCGTCACATGGACGTCGAGAACTCACCGGTGCTCGCCGAGCACGTGCCGTTGCTGGCACACGCTGCGAGCCACGTCGGCGACCCACAGGTGCGTCACCGCGGCACCATCGGCGGCTCGATCGCACACAGCGACTCGGCATCGGACCTTCCGGCGACGACGCTGGCGCTCGGGGCCACCTACGTGGCGCAGGGACCGAACGGCACGCGCGAGATCGCCGCGGGCGACTTCTACAAGGGCTTCCTCACGACCGATCTCGCCGCCGACGAACTCCTCACCGAGATTCGCGTCCCGAAGATGCACGGTGCCGGATGGAGCTTCCAGAAGTTCAACCGACGTGCGCAGGACTGGGCGATCGTCGGTGTTGCAGCCTGGCGCCGCAACGGTGACTCGGGTGTCGGGCTGGTCAACATGGCCTCGGTTCCCGTCCTCGCCACATCGGTGACCTCGGCGTTGTCGAGCGGCGCATCGATCGAAGATGCCGCCGAGCAAGCTGCTGCCGAAACCGATCCGACCGGCGACCTGAACGCCAGCGTCGACTATCGCAAGCACCTCGCTCGGGTCCTCACCCGTCGTGCGCTCACCGAAGCCTCCGCCTGACGCCACGATGGGGGTCACGCCCCGTTCATGACGCGCTGCCAATCACCGTTGGTGGGCAAGTAGCGTCGCCGTGATGCAGTTTGCGCTGGCGACCGGAGGGCTGTGGCGCGTCTTGTGGTATTCGCTCGCAGGCGGATTGGCGATCGCCGCTGTCGCCACCGCAATGCGAGCGGTGAAGATCCCCTGGACGACCATCCGACTGACGCTGATCGGCGTCTACGCCACTGTGTATGTCTGGTGGTTCTTCGCCAACGGCATCATCATCGACCGCATCTCGGTCCTGTGGTCGTTCGGCATCTTCTTGGCCGTTGCGAGCGTCGGCAAACCATGGCGCGAGTGGGGTCGAACCGCCATGGACCTCGGGCTGTTCGTGGCGATGTGGATCGCCTACGACGAGAGTCGAGGCATCGCCGACGGTGTCGGCATGCCGATTCAGGTGGAGTCGGTGCGCAACATCGACCGCTTCTTGTTCTTCGGCAACGACGGTGTGGTCGAACTCCAAGCCCGCTTCCTCGCCGAACCGGGCACGGTCCGCTGGTACGACGTGATCGCCTCGTGCGTCTACTACTCACATTTCATCGTGCCGCCAGCCGTGCTCGGCATCCTCTGGTGGCGTAACCGCCACGAGTGGGTGCGCTACATGCGGCGCTTCGCGACGGTGATCTTCATCTCGTGCACGATGTTCGTCCTGCTCCCGACTGCTCCCCCGTGGATGGCGGCCGGCGGGAGCAAGAAGCCGCAGTTCCAGTTCGACGCGCTGCCACCGCTGCGCCGTCCGACCGGCAACGGCTGGCGGCACATCGGCCTCGACGGCTTCGTCGAAGCCTGGGACACGGGACGCGACTGGGCGAACGAAGTGGCGGCGATGCCATCGCTGCACTCGGCCTACGCCCTCTTCGTGGTGGCCTTCTTCTGGCCGAAAATTCGCCCCGTCTGGCTTCGGTATCCGCTCATCGCCTATCCGCTGATCATGGCGGTTGCGCTGATGTACTTCGCCGAGCACTACCTGGCCGACGCCCTTGCCGGATGGGCGACCGTCGGCGTGAGCTTCTTGATCTGGCACGTCATCGAACAGCGCGTTGCCGCACGGCGCGAGTTCGAGCACTCAGTTGTCGACGATGCCGAGCCGCTGGACACCGACACCGGCAATGGCATCGACGACGAGCTGGTTGCCGTCGGCGCCGATCACGACTGAGGAGCGGGCCGCAGCCGCTTCGGCGCGCTGCCATACGACGCGATGGTTTCGTCGATCTGCGTCGACAGCGGAGTGGCATGCAAACCGAACGTCTCGACGGTGTCCGACGCGTCCATCACGAACGGCTGCTCGAACTGGTAGCCCATCTCCGGAAGTTCGCGCATGACCGACGAGAACACACCGGCAGCTCGCACGACGCCCATCGGGATCGCCCGGACCTTTTGATGAGGTCGGCCCGCGGCGTCGCAGATCGCGTCCGTCATCGACCGTGCTGTTGCCGGATCGACCGTGGGAACGTGCCACGCCCGACCGAACGAACGGTCGTCGGTCCCAAGTACTGCGAGCGTGGTGCACACGTCGTCGATGTAGGACCAACTGTGCGGCTGGTCAGGGTCGCCGAGCATCGACACGCTCTTGCCGGCGAGCAACCGTGGGACGACGCGGTCGCCCAGGTGAGCACTGTCACCGATGCCGGGTCCGAAGAAGTCCGAGGCGCGCACTTCGGTCACCTCGACCCTCCCGGCTCGATGCGCCTCGAGCGCCTGCTGCCACATGGCGACACGAATCGCACCCTTGCGCGACGGCGGGTCGAGTTCGTCGGTCGCTCGCATCGGTGACGAGCCCTTCGGGTAGCCGTAGAGGTTTCCCATGGTGGCAAGACGAGCGCCGGTGCGTTCGGCAGCGGTGAGCAAGCTGGACGCAAGCGGCGGCCAGTCGGTTGCCCACGCGGAGTACGGCGGGTTCGCACAGTTGAAGATGGTGGCCGCTCCGGCAGCGAGCTCGGTGAGGTGATCCGCGTCGCTTGCGTCAGCGCGCACCAACTCGATGCCGGGATGGTCCGGGCCAGACCCGGAACGGGTGATCACGCGGACACGTTGACCGGCGTCGGCGAGGCTGCGAGCAGTGCCGCTGCCGACAGCGCCGGCACCGATCACGAGGTGGGTGGTCATGAGAAGAACTCCAGTCGTTGATGATTGGGAAACGAGAGCACCGCTCTCGTTTCATGAGTATGCAGCAATGGTTCGACAAAAGCAAGAGCGGTGCTCACTTTTGTGACATGTGCTCTCGAATCCTCGACTCGCCGCGACCGATGCGACACAATGAGGCGATGAACGACTCCAAGCCGCTCGGCGTGCGGGCGCGAGCACGGGCCGAACTGCTGGCCGACGTGGGCCGAGTCGCACGGTCCCAACTCGCCGAAGTCGGCGCTGCCGACCTGTCGGTCAGAGCGATCGCTCGCGAGCTCGGCCTCGCCTCGAGCGCGTTGTATCGCTACTACCCGAGTCGAGACGCGCTCCTCACGCAATTGATCATCGAGTCGTACGACTCGCTCGGCGAACACGTCGAACGCGCCGAAGACGCCATCGACCCCGCCGACCTCGCAGGTCGCTACGCGGCGATCTGTCACGCAGTCCGAAGCTGGGCGCTCGATCATCGCCACGAGTACGCACTCATCTACGGCTCGCCCGTTCCCGGCTATGCCGCACCGGCCGACACCATCGACCCGGCGACTCGCGTCACGCGCCGGTTCGTTGCGCTGATCTCGGGCGCCAAACCAACGCGGTCCACACGCCAGCTCGCCCCTCCGCTCACCGAACAGCTCGACCACGTGGCCCAACTCGCCGGCCACGATGTCGACCTCAACCTGCTGGCGATCGGCGTGGGGTTGTGGGCTCAGATCTACGGCATGGTGAGCTTCGAGTTGTTCGGCACCTTCACCAACATCTTCGACGATGCTGACGCGATCTTCGACCACCAAGTCCAGCTCGGCATCGCTGCACTTGGCCTCGACTGATCAGCCCGCGCCACCGCCGATCTCAGGTCGAGAGCACCACGATCGAGCGGGGGCCGACCGTGACCTGCGAGCCGACGGCGGGTCGGGAGTCGACAAAGCCCTGCTCGTCGGTGGTGTCGATCAGTGAGTACCACGGGCCGGGCGCTTGCACGGCGAAGTCGAGTGGTTCCCACCACATGTTGACCATCACGTACAAGCCGGCGAGGTGCCATGCAATCGAGCGCGAGTGGTCAGCGGTGTCAGGTCCCGCGGACGTGCCGAACCACTCGATCCGTTCCCCCCACCAGTCAGGCGCAGACAGCACCGGGCGAGCCGAGCGGAGCGCAATGAGACCCGCCGCGAACTGCTCGAGCTCCGCGAACTCGCTGCGTCGACCCCAATCGATCCACGACGTCGCGTTGTCCTGGTTGTACGGGTTGTTGTTACCACCTTGCGTTCGGGCGAACTCGTCGCCCGCCACGAACATCGGGGTTCCGTGGCTCAGCATCAGCAATGTCATCGCGTTACGCATCTGACGGCGACGCAGCTCAGCGACCCGAACCGGAACGTCGACGTCTCCTTCCCAGCCACAGTTCCACGAGCGGTTGTCATCGGTACCGTCGGTCCCGCCCCAGCCGTTGGCCTCGTTGTGCTTCCGGTCGTACGACACCAGGTCGTAGAGCGTAAAACCGTCGTGGGCGGTGATGAAGTTGATCGAGTACGACGGCTGGTCGAACAGGTCAGGGCTGCCTTGCACCCGCTGCATCACCGCGGGCACGAGTCCGGCTTCACCACGGAGAAATCCGCGCATGTCGTCGCGAAACCTGTCGTTCCACTGCATCCATCGCTGGTCGGGCCACGTGCGCCCGACCATGTAGCGCACGACATCCCACGCCTCGGCAACCACGCGCACACCCCGGCCGGCAGCCCAGTCGCCGATCGACCGGACGAAGTCGGGGTCGCGCGCCACGACCGAGGCGAGGTCGAATCGAAAACCGTCGACGCCGAGGTCGGCCAGGCGATTCAGTGCATGCATGATCAGCTGTTGCGCGGCGGACTGAGTCGCGTCGACGATGTTCCCGCACCCCGCTTCGTCGAGGTA
Organism: uncultured Ilumatobacter sp.; assembly: GCA_938049325.1. GTDB lineage: Bacteria > Actinomycetota > Acidimicrobiia > Acidimicrobiales > Ilumatobacteraceae > Ilumatobacter_A. Next base: position 4,953 of record CALICC010000128.1, read on the forward strand.
CGAGCCGTCGTCGCGAACTGCGTAGTACTCGCGGTCGGCCAGCGCACGCAGGTTGTAGGTGGGACCACGCTCGTCTTCTTCCGTGGTGTGGTTGAAAACCACGTCGAGCCAGATCTCGATGTCCAGTTCGTGGGCGGCCGCCACGAGGTCAGCAAGCTCCGCGTTGGCGTCGCCACCAGCGGCGTACGCGCCGTGCACTGCGCCGAACACGAGCGGCATGTAGCCCCAGTAGTTGCCCTCGTCAGGGTCGTATTGGTGAATCGGCAGCAACTCGATGACCGAGACACCGAGCGCTGCGAGTCGCGGGAGCTCGTCAGCCAACGCAGCGATGGTGCCGCGATCGTTCCGATCGCGGGTCATCGTCATGCCCCGCACGTGTGCCTCGTACACGACGAGTGGTCGAGCGCTGGCTCGCTGTTGGCGAGGTGCCGGCCACGCCCGCGCAACCGCGTGAGGCGGTTCGGCGTCAACGTTCGATTCGGGACGTGCTGCCTCGCGCGAATGGCCGGACGAGAATCGCACGGCCGACGCGAGCGGGTCAACGACTGACTGCGGTGAGCTGAACCGGGCGGAAGAATTCGGAACGACGCTGAGGCGATAGGCGACACCGGCGGGAACGTCGCCG
>CALICC010000129.1 GCA_938049325.1 uncultured Ilumatobacter sp.
GGTTGCGCCGACCACGACGACGGCTCCGACCACGACGGTTGCTCCTACCACCACGGTTGCGCCGACCACGACGACGGCTCCGACCACGACCACAACGACGACGACGGTTGCGCCGACGACGACGACGGCTCCGACCACGACCACAACGACGACGGTTGCGCCGACGACGACGACGGCTCCGACCACGACGACCACAACGACGACGACGGTTGCGCCGACCACGACGACGGCTCCGACCACGACGGTTGCTCCTACCACCACGGTTGCGCCGACCACGACGACGGCTCCGACCACGACGACGGCTCCGACCACGACGGTTGCTCCGAGCACGACTGCGCCGACCACGACGGCTCCGGCCACCACGACCACAACGACGACGGTTGCGCCGCCTCCGCCGACGACAGCGCCGAGCCCGAGGCCGCCGAAGCCGACCACAGGACGTGAGAACTGGTCGCCCGCACCGGTTGACCAGTTGCACGTTGCCGAGCGGACGGGCCGGTCGCACGCGGCGGGCCAGAGTGCGTCGCTGGTCCGCCGAATCACTCGTTTGTGGATCCAAGCTGTCGGTGTCACTCCACGCTCGAGCAACGGCTGGTCTGGCTTCGTCGACAGAGTGACGCAACAGCTCAACCAGCACTGAGCGTGAAATGTGGCGACGATGCGTCGCTCACGTTCCGTTCGCTAGGCTGTCACCCGCCGTGGTAGGCGAGGTGAGTTCTTGACCAAACGCCGAGAGGCATTGGTCGAGAAGCAAAGTCAGGTCGTCGGACACTTTGTCAAGAAGCTCGCAAGGTCTACCGGTATTCTGACTGCGGCCGATTCACTAGCCCGCTGACCCGCCCCGCGCCCACCGGCGCAATCACTTTCGTTCTCACCCCTCAGGATGGGCGTCCTGAGCACGATCACCAGAAGAGGGAGCATCTCGATGCCACCGACAGAAATCCGTATTGGCGTTGTAGGAACCGGCTACGTCGGTCTCACCACGGGAGCGTGCTTCGCTCACATGGGGCACACGGTTGTGTGCGGCGACATCGATCAGCGCAAGGTGGACCTGCTCAACGATGGCCACATTCCGATTGTCGAAGAAGGCCTGGAACAAGTCGTCAACGATGCCCGCGCCAACGGCCGCCTGAGCTTTGTGCTCGGGTCGCAAGCAGCGGCAACCGACGCTGACATCGTCTTTTTGTGCGTCCCGACGCCGCAGGGCGAAGACGGCAGCGCCGACCTGTCGTACATCGAGCAGGCCGCAGCGGAGATCGCGCCGATTCTCAAGCCAGGCGCTGTCGTGGTCAACAAGTCGACCGTGCCGGTCGGGTCAACCATCGCGGTGGAGAAGGTCCTCCAGCGCAGCGACGTGTCGGTGGTCTCGAATCCGGAGTTCTTGCGCGAAGGAACAGCGGTCGACGACTTCCTCAACCCCGATCGCGTCGTCGTTGGCGCTGCCAATCGGGCCGCTGCCGAGAAGGTCGCCGAATTGTATGACGGGATCGACACACCCGTGATCATCACCGATCCGGCTTCCGCCGAGACGATCAAGTACGCGGCGAACGGGTTCCTCGCGATGAAGATCAGCTTCGTCAATGCCGTTGCAGCGATGTGCGAGCACGTTGGTGCCGACGTGGCCGCGGTGGTCGAGGGGATCGGCTCCGATACTCGAATCGGTGGCCGCTTCTTGAACCCCGGTCCGGGCTGGGGTGGCTCGTGCTTCCCGAAGGACAGTCGAGCGCTCGTCAAGATCGCGGAAGACCACGGCTATGACTTCTCGATGATGCGTGGCGTCATCTCCGTCAACGACGAGCAACGTCGTCGCATGATCGACAAGATCGCCAAGGCCGTCGGCCGTCACCAATCCGACCTGTCGGGTGTCACCGTCGGCGTCTGGGGCCTCACGTTCAAAGCGGGAACCGACGATCTGCGTGAGTCCCCTTCGATGGCGATCATCGACCAGCTGGCCACCGTTGGTGCCAAGGTCAAGGCGTACGACCCCACGACCTCGGGCGAGCTGTCGCCGCATCAGACCAGCCGGCTCGAAGGGATCGACCTCGTCACCGATCTCATGGACGTCACCGATGGCGTCGATGTGTTGTGTGTGCTCACCGAGTGGCCTGAGTTCGCTGCGCTCGATCTCGATGCAGTGGCAGAACGCGTGGGCCGCGGCGTCACCGTGGTCGACACCCGAAACCTTCTCGACCCCGACACGGTCAAGAACGCTGGGTTGCGCTACGACGGTGTGGGCCGACGCTGATGCGCGTCGTCGTTGCCGGCGGGGCCGGATTTCTCGGGTCGCATCTGTGTGATGCGTTGATTGCTCGTGGTGACCAAGTTGTGTGCGTCGACAACTTCGTGACCGGTAGCGCCGACAACGTCGCTCATCTTCGCGACAACAGTTCGTTCGACTTTCTCGAGCACGACATCACCGAGCAGTTCGACGTACCGGGGCAGGTGGACGCGGTCATGAACTTGGCGAGCCCCGCCTCGCCGAAGGACTACTACGCACTCCCAATCGAAACGCTCGATGTCGGCAGCATCGGCACGCGGAACCTCCTCGAACTGTGCCGCATTCACGATGCGATCTTCTTCATGGCCTCCACCAGCGAGGTGTACGGCGATCCAGCAATTCATCCGCAAACGGAGGACTACTGGGGCAATGTCAATCCGATCGGTCAGCGCAGCATGTACGACGAGGCGAAGCGCTTCTCGGAGGCGCTCACCTTCGCGTATCACCGCACGCATGGCGTACCCATTCGAGTCGTTCGAATCTTCAACACGTACGGCCCGCGGATGCAGCCCGATGATGGCCGCGTCGTGTCGAACTTCATCACGCAGGCGCTGCGCGGTGAATCGCTCACGATCTACGGCGACGGCGCGCAAACCCGGAGCTTCTGTTTCGTCGAGGATGAAGTGAGCGGTTTCCTGGCGCTGCTCGATAGCGACGAGACCGGCCCGATCAACATCGGAAACCCCGGTGAGTTCACGATGCTCGAGCTGGCCGACCTGGTCAACGAGCTGACCGGGAACGAGGCGGGGATCGCCTTCGAAGCGCTGCCATCCGACGACCCGAAACAGCGTCAGCCCGACATCGCGCTGGCGACCTCGAAGCTCGGTTGGTCACCGCAGATCAAATTGCGCGAGGGCCTCGAGCGCACGATCCCGTTCTTCGCCGACGCCATCGGTGTCGAGCACGCGCTCCGCTGATCGGCAGCGCTCCGCAGCGTCCACGAGGGCGAAGGATTAGTGCGACCGCGCGTCGGTGGTCAATGGTGGCAGGAGTGGCCGCCTGTCGAGGTCCTGTGGGCTGACCTCGTTGATGAACCTGCGTGACTCGCGCCGCAGGATGCAGATCCAACCAGCCATCAGGTAGAGCCAGATCGCAGACACGTTGACGCCGGCCCCGAGTCCCTCAGTGGTGACGCTGTTGATCAAGCTGGCCACCAGCAAACCAATCAGCACGACGTGATCTGATCGCGACGAGCCGGTTGCTCCGGGGAGCGCGCCGCGCCGAGCGCCCTCGGAGCCGATGCGCGAGATGCCGAAGCCGACAGCGCCGATCAGGAGCACCCACCAGATCAGCCCCGCGAGCCCCACATCGATCATGACGTTGATGAGGGCATTGTGCGCTCCGCCGAGTCCGGTTTCATCGAAGAAGACTCCCTTCGCCGACGCAAAGCCGAGACCGTGCAGCGGGCGGTCCACGAATGCCTCCCACGCGAGCGTCCAGATCTCGGTTCGCCGGTTGAACGTGCCGATCTGCTCGGCGCTCTCGCCGCGTGTGAGGAACGACATGACCGGGCCGCCGAGGGCGAGCAGTGCCGAGCCGCCGACGAGGAGACTCCCGAGCGCGAGCTGTGGCTTAGCGCGCTGCCCGGACCAGATCCACGCCATGACCGCCAGCGCCACGAAGCATCCGCCGATCGAGCCGCGGGTGCGCGTGGCAAGCAGGAAGACGAGGTGGACGATGAGCAGCGCTCCGTAGGTCCATTGAGGCCACGGGGGAGGCGTTGGGTTGTCTCGCCGCCCGGCAGCGAGCCAGAGGCCGAGCAACATCGGCGCCGACAGGGCAAGCATCGATCCGGCGCTCACGCTGTGGACGGACAACCAGGTGAAGCGACCGACCTGTGGGGCGCTGACCGGGGCGACATACACGAGGCCGACGCCGATCGAGATCGTGATCAAGATGATCCACGCGTGGATGAGCCGCGCGATGTGGCTGACGCGGCCCTCCGTCGCGAGCGCGTGGACGACGGCACCGAGGATCAGGAGCTGGACACCGCGGGCAAGTGCCAACATGGCAAAGGTCGAGTAGAGGGCGCTCGCTGCCGTCGTCAGGATGTAGCCCCACATGATGACGGTCAGCGAGGTCAGCCGAGGTGAGGTGGGAGCGAGTCGCCAGAACGCCCACAGTCCGATCAGGCCGTAGATGGCCAACTCGGCCATGATCACGAGGTCGAGCGAACCGCCGAGCGCATCGTCGATGTCGCGGCGCCGGACTTTGTACTCGGTCGCGACGATGGCGATGAGCGGTGCGAGCCACAGGCCTCGCCCAAGCGGGAATCGGACCGCACGCCCAGCTGGTGTCGCTGGAAGCGGACCCAACTGCGGTTGTGGCACCGACGGAACGGTTTCGTGTTTGAGTCGGGTTGGGCTCGGTGTGAACGTGAGTGAGTCCAAACGGTCGGCATCCTCGTCGTTGACCGACGGTGGGGTCGACCCGGTCGAGGGTTTGGTGGGAGGTGCGGGTGATCGCAACGCGCGGAGCAGGAGCGCAGCGCCGACGGCGGTTCCTGCGGCGAGGCCGAAGGGCACAGCATCGACGGTGCCACCGACGGCGAAGGCTGACGCAACCGAGATGCCGACCACAGCATCGACGATGCGGGCATTGAACGCGGTTCGCGACTGGTTCCGAGCAACGAGTGCGTTGCCTGCTGGCACGCCTGCGCCGAACCCGACGGAGAAGGCGGTCCATGACAAGAGAGCGAGCACGCTCGTGGTCGATGAACTGCCGAGAAGGTCGCTGAGCGGCGCTCTGGCGATGATTGCGATGGCGCCGTACACGGCGGCCGCGCCGCCCACGACCGCCATGGCAACGGGAACATGAGGCTGGAATCGTCGCCCCTGCTTGACCTGTGCCGAATAGGTGGGCAGGAGGTAGACGCCGGCGCCGTTGACCACGGTCAGGACGGGAGCGAGGAGCAGACGGGCGGCTTCGAGTTGCCCGAGTGCCTCGTACGACGCCGCAGCGACGATGATCGTACGGACGAGCGCCTGGCTGCCTGGGCGCAGCCCGATCTGAGCGGCGCGCCAGATCGCAAACGACGCCACCTCACGCATTCGTGACGGCCCGAGATCGCCCGGAATGATCTCTGAGCGCGGAAGCTGCACGAGGCCGAGGGCGATTGCGACCAGTGCGCCAACGAGCAGCGCGACGACCAGTGTCCTGAGTTCGAAAGTGGCGCCCGCCGCGATGCTGAATCCGACGAAACCGAACGAGCCGACGGCGAACGAGGCGTCGTTGACGACCAGCTTCGTGAATTCACGACGGGCGATGAGGAGTCTGCGCAAGGTCTCTTCGAGCACCCAGGCCACCGACGCCAAGCCGAAGAGCAACGCCGTCGTGGTGTCGATGCCGCCGACGGGGAGTGCGAAGAGGGTCGTGACGAGACCGACGAGCACGACGATTGCCAGCTGAGATCGAAACAGAGCCCGTCGGACACCGGGATCGAACCGATCCAGCACGGTCAGGGAGTCGCCGAGCCAGCCGCTCTGCACGGAATTGGCGGTGATCAAGATTCCGAAGAGCAGGGCGAAGCGGCCGAGTCCTTCCTCGCCGAGTCGGTCGAGAGCGACGAGCTGGAGCAGCAGGCTGGAGGCTGCGACGATGCCTTGCGACGCAATCGCCGCGAGTGGCTTGCCCGACCTGCGATCCGGTGTCGCGTCAGCGGTCATGGTCTCCCGGTCGGTGATCGAAGACCACACCGAGGATCGGGGTGCGCAAGACATCCAGGCGCTGACGCACTGCGCTGAGATCGCGGGTGGACGCTCCGCGGTCCACGATCATGATCACGCCGTCGGCAGCGCTTGCGAACGCTGCACCGTCGGCAGCGGTCAGCAGTGGGGCGATTGCAACGAGGACGAGGTCGTAATCGGCGCGGAACGAGGCAATGGCCTCACGACCCTGTTGGGAGCGAATGAGGCTGGACGGATCGTCGATCGGGCGACCACCTGTGATGAGATCGAGCCAGGCATCACCACCGACGCCGATGGTCCGCTGAGCGTGCGCGAACTCGATGTTGCCTGACAACAGGTCAGTGAGTCCGCCGGTCGTCTTGGTCACACCGAACAAGCTGCTGACGGCACCGTCTTCGATGTCGCTGTCGACGACGAGAACCCGACGGCCCTCGCGCGCCGATGCGGTGGCCATGCGGGCGATCGTCTCGGGCGCATTGATGCTCGCGGTCGGACCTCCGGCCAGCACGATGCCACCCTCGGGATGAACAGCGTTGAGGCTGGTCGCGAGCAGCTGATACGCGGGGCCCGGTGGTGTTGCGGCAGCGAAAGCGACCGGTGGCGCATGCACGACCTCGCCGAGCAGCGGAGCGCGCAACGCCAAGGTTGCCTCGCCTCCCGAGCCGATCAGTGGCCAGCGAGCTGCGCGGAACCACGCGATGGCCGCAGCCACGAACGCGGCGAAGAGCAGACCGGCGAGCCCGAACTGAATCGCCGGTGCGATCCGGGAGTTCGCTTCGACTTCGGCGGGCTCGATGAACTCGACGCCGCCGCCGAACAACACGGCTTCGCGGCGTACCTCACCAATGAGGCCGTCGATCTCGGCGAGTGAACTGACGTCTTCGTCGTTTAAACGGTCGCGCTCGCGCTGCAGAGCGGCGACTTGCTCGTCAGCCTGGCGGTCCGTGTCGGCAGCGGTGAGTTCGATGTACGTCTGCGCGACGGTCCGGCACACCCGTTCGGCTCGTTCGGGGTCACTGTCGGTGCATTCGACCTGCAGGTTCGATGATGCGGTCGGCGTGGCATCGACGATGTCCTCGAGCGTGTCGGGTGTTTCGGGTTGAATCGTGGGATCGTCAGCGCGTTCGGCTTCGATGGACGCGATCACCGCGTCGAACGCTTCGACAGACTGAGCGAACTCGGCTCGCTGCCGCGCGTAGCGAGCCAGCTCGTCGGTGCTCGTCGAGCTGTTGCTGAAGACAGGGTTGCCCCGGGGGTCGGAGAGAAACAGCGTGGTGCTTGCGGTCGAAGACGACGACGCCGAAAACGCTGCAATCGCCGCGAGCAGGCCGATGCCGATGGTGACCGGCACGGTCCACTTCCGAAAACGCCAGAACGCCTCGACGGGGCCGATGTTCGGTTGCATGTCGGGGCTCGGCGGTGAGACGAACGGGCGCGGGTTCGCGCCAGGAAAGGTGGAGGTCATCGTGGAGAGGTCGATCCGTTCAGGAGCTTGCTTGAGGTCGTACTTGAAGAAATCTTGACGATCAGGGGTTTCGTGTCGCCTTGGCTCGTGGAAGCCTTATGGTCGAATCCTGACAAATTGTCTGCGCTGCCCAGAGGACGGGTGGTGCCGGAGTTACTGTCAATTTCGACATTGTGACAACGATCGGGTGTCCGAACCGAAAAGCCAATGGACGGGCGGTTGACGTGAAGAAGAAATTTGATTCGAGGCCGCGAGCCTACTCCTGGTCCGCTCGGTTGGCGGTCACCTTGTGCCTCGTCACGCTGGCGGTGTCTCCGGTCGCCGGAACGGGCCCATCCGTTGCGCACGCACAAGTTCCGCCGGATCCGTCGACCTCGGCGCTCGACGGGTCTTCACCAGCCGATGCAGCTGCATCGTGCTGGGAGATCAAGCAGCTGCATCCAGCAGCGGTCGATGGTGTCCACTGGCTACGCACCGAATCGATGCAGCGTCCTGCAGAGTTCTACTGCGACATGACCACCGACGGCGGAGGGTGGGTCCTCATCGGACGTGGCCGTGAAGGATGGACCTTCCGAGCCGGTGGACAGCTCACGCCGGCTGACGTCTACACGCCGGTGACCGGACCCGCAGCGTTCGAGCCGGCTGCGTTGTCGACGGCGACGGTCGACCACCTGATCAACGGTGGAAACGTGTTCGAGCTCGTCGACGGCGTCCGCGTGCGACGCGCCACCGAGAAGGATCCCGGTGTCAACGACTGGCAGGAGCTGCGCTGGTGGTTCGATGACCTCACGACATGGTCGTGGGCGTTCGGTGGTGGGCATCGGCTGAGTTCGTTCACCGTCGATGGGGTCGGCGATACGGGCTCGAACACCACGGACAGTTCGGTCAGCGTTCCGCTCGAAACCGGCAACGGCAACCGCGAGGCTCCCGGCGAGGAACAGTGGTTCACCTACGGATGGACCGCTCATGAAGGACTGTCAGGATTTTCGTACCACGGTGCAGTCGATGGCGAGAACAACGCCACGTCGTACCTGTGGGAGTCGGACAACGAAGACAACGCTTTGCCCTTTGCACAGGTGTTCGTACGCCCTCGGTTGCTGACGCCGACGCTCGATGCGATTCCCGACACCGGAACCGACGCTCAGGAACAGGCTCCCGGTCTCAGCGACGACCCTGTTCCGATCCCCAACGGCGTGGTCGGCGTGCGCAAGGTCGAGGACTCCGAACCCGCGCTCGACACACCGGTGCTGGCACTCACGACCTTCGGAGACCGCGTGTACGTCGGTGGCAAGTTCGACGAGATCACCAACAGCGCAGACAACACGGTGGTCGATCAGAATTACCTCGCCGCATTTGACCGTGAGACGGGGGCGTGGATACCGAGTTTCGCTCCGCTGCTCGACGGCACCGTGTGGGATCTCGACGTTGTCGACGGGAAACTGATCGTTGCCGGTCAGTTCTCGAATGTCGACGGCGAGCCGCTCACCGCTGGTCTCGTCGCGCTCGATCCCACCACCGGAGCGGTCGTGCCGGGATGGCGCGCCTCCATGGAGCTCAGCGGCTCCACGGACCGCCCGCTTGCACGAGCAATCGACATCGAAGGTGACTGGATTTACGTCGGTGGCAACTTCACCAAGATCACCAGCCTCGTGGGGCCACAAAACGAGGCCCGGCTCGGGCGCGTCCGGGTGAGCGATGGTCATGCGGACAACACGTTCGTCCCCGACGTCAACGGTGTGCCCTACGACATCGACGTCGCCAGCGGGCGCGTCTATGTGGTCGGTGACTTCGATGGCGTCAATGGCAACAACGACAAGGGCGTCTCCATCGTCGATGCCGAGGACGGCACCGTGGTGCCCAACATGTTCCCGGCCGTCTACACGACCCCGAACCAGTCGCGGCAATACACGCAAGCCGTTCTCGAAGTCGGCGACGTCGTGTGGCACGGCGGCTCTGAGCACAGCGTCCAGATGCAGAACCAGTCTGACTACTCACTCCTGCGAACGCACGTGACCGCAGGCCGCGGCGGAGATTCCCAGGTGCTCGCTCACCGCGATGGCGTGGTCTATCAGGGGAGTCACGCAAATTTCTGGATGTACAGCGATGCAACGGAGTGGCCCGGTCTCGACAACTACTCGCGGGTGGACGACGTCGAATGGATCGGCGCGTTCGACGCCGCGACGGGTGACTACGACTCGACGTTCGGTCCGTCGATGGAGACCAGGTACAACGAGGGCGTCTGGGCAATGCACGTCGACGTCGACGGTTGTCTCTGGTTCGGTGGTGACATGGAGGGCGGCCCGTTCGTCAACGGCGTCCGGCGCTACCTCGACGGCTTCTCGAAATTCTGTGCTCGCGACGTTCAAGCTCCAACGGCTCCCGGCGATCCAGCAGCGCTTCCGCTGCCGACCGGAGGCGTCGACCTCGATTGGTCGCAGTCGTTCGACGATCTCCCCGGCTTCATCGGCTACGAGGTGCTGCGCAACGACCGCGTCGTCAGCCCACTGGTCTACGCGTTGTCGTACTTCGATCCGAACGGCAACGAGAGCGATCGCTACTTCGTGCGGGCTGTCGATGCCGCTGGAAACCGGTCGGCGTCCACTCCCGTGATCGTGCCCGGTGACGTCGTTGCGCCGTCGGTGCCGCTCAACGTCACGCACGTCATCAACCCCGACGAAACCGTCGAGTTCACGTGGGACGCATCGGTCGACAACTTGGCGGTGGCGGGGTACCGCGTGCTGCGCAACCTCGTCGAGATCGCGATCGTCGATCCTGCCGAGCCGACGGTGACGACCGTCCTCGACCTCGGTGTCGGCAGCCACTACATCCAGCTGCAGGCCTTCGACGAGGCCGGAAACGACTCGGCACGAACACCGCCTGTCTTCATCGAGTTCGAAGATCCGAACGACACGACGAGGCCATCGACGCCAACCGACCTCACCGTCGACGTGGCTCTGGACGACACGCTCCACGTGTCGTGGACCGCATCGACCGACAACGTCGGCGTGGTGGGTTATCGAGTCCTGCGCAACGGAGCTCAGGTGGCGACGACCGATGGTGCGACCACTGCGATCAACCTGGATCTCGGGGCAGGAATGCACTACATCCAGGTGCAGGCGTTCGATGCTGCGGGCAACGAGTCGTACAAGACGTCACCGGTCTTCGTCGAGGTGTTTGGCGCAGACGTCTCGCAGCCGACCGCACCGACAGGACTGACAGCAGTGCCGGTGCCCGATGGCACCATCGACGTGGCGTGGGCGGCCTCGACCGACAACGTGGGCGTGACGGGATATCGCGTGTTGCGCAACGGTGTCGAAGTCGCCACCACCGACGCGGGCACGACGGCGATCAACCTCGACCTCGGCGGTGGCGGCCACTTCGTTCAGGTGCAAGCGTTCGACGCTGCGGGGAATGAGTCCTACCGATCAGCGCCGGTGTACGTGGAGGCGGCGGGAGCCGACCTCTCTGCCCCGTCGGCGCCGACCGGCGTGACGGCGACCGCACTCATCGGCGGAACGATCGACGTGTCGTGGGTCGCATCGACCGACAACGTCGGGGTGACTGGATATCGACTGCTTCGCAATGGGCTCGAGGTGGCACTCACCGATGGGGTGACCACGGCGATGAACGTTGACTTGGGCATGGGTCGCCACTACATCCAGGTGCAGGCGTTCGATGCAGCCGGTAACGAGTCGTTCCGGTCGCCGCCGGTGGTCGTCACTGCGCTCGATGCCGACAACGAACGCCCATCGACGCCGCTCAACGTGGCGGCCGTTGTCGAGGTCGACAACACCGTCACGATGTCGTGGGACGCGTCGACCGACAATGTCGCAGTCGTCAGCTACCGCGTTCTTCGAAACGGGCTCGAGGCCGGAACCGTCGGTGCACCTGCGGTCACATTGAATCTCGACCTGGGGCCCGGCGAGCACTTTCTGCAGGTGCAGGCACTCGACGAGGCGGGCAACGAGTCCTTCTTGTCGGCGGTGGTCTCGGTCATCGTGTGACCGTGCAGTCGCTCACCGACTGACGTCAAGACCGCTGCGGGCCAGGCGTGCGAGCGCGTCGTCGAGGATCGCCAGTGAGACCTCGCGGGTGTAGCACTCCTCGTAGCGGCGACGTGCGGCTCGACCGAATTCGACCTGGAGGGCTCGGTCGGACGCGCGCCGGAATCCGTCTGCAAGACCGTCAGGGTTGGCGTCGGCGATCCAACCGGTGACGTCATCCTCGACGAGGCTTGCGACCCCGCCTGACCTCGCAACGAGCCCGGCGCGCCCGCGAGCGGCGGCTTCGATGACACCGCGCCCGAACGGTTCGGGCCACGTGGACGGGACGACCATGACGGCGGCACTGCGCACGATGTCCATCATCTTGTCGTGCGGAACCAGACCCAGCGATTCGACGTTGTGTATCGGGTCCGCGCCAGCGACGAGGTCTTCGAGAGGCCCCGTGCCGGCGACGCGTAGACGATGCTCTTTCCAGACGCCCGATTGGATCCACCCCGCCATCATTTCGCCGACACCCTTGTCGTCGCTGAGCCGTCCGGCGAACAAGAAGCCGTCGCCGGGGTCGTCGTTGGGTAGCCCAGGGTCGAGCACGAAGTTCGGGCGGACGAGGATGCGTTCGGCGTCGAAACCGCCGTTGACGAGTTCGTCGCGCACGTAGCCGGACACGGCGAGAAACGTGTCGATCGAGCGAAGTGTCTCGCGATGCAATCGGAGCGATGCAGCGAGCGGCACGGTTCGAAGCGGCGAGTTCTGGTAACAGCCGTGACGAACCGCTGGCAGGTTCAACTTCGACCCGACACACGACCGGCACGTGGCGCCGTCGCGATACAGCGTCGACGCAGCACACATCATGCGATAGCTGCGAACTCCAGCCGCGACGGGGACACCGCGTGACCGCAGCGTCTTGATGACCCACGGGGAGTGCAGCGGGAACAGGTTCTCGACGAGCGCGACATGTGGGCGGAAACGGCGGCAGGCCTCTTTGACCCGGGCGACGCTCGACCTGCTGTACAGCGGCCGGAGCGCGAGTTCGCTGAGCGGGATCGCTCCGTCCGCGATCACGTCGCTGTCTGCGCTCATGACCTCGACATCCCAGCCGAGGTCGCGCAGTCCGTTGATTTCGTCGAGCACCGACAGGTTCTCGCCCGACGCGTTCTCCGAGCGGTAGAAATTGTGAATGACCAGAACGCGCATGGTCATGAACCGGCTCCGATCGGATCGGTCGACAACGGCCGCTGCCACGGTCGTCGGACCTCGTCGCATGCGGTCCGGTAGTGAGCGAGGTCGGCCCCCGGAGGACCCCAGCCTGCTGTTTCCCAGTCGAACAACGCCAGACCGCGAGATGTTCGCCGAAGGTTCCACGGTGTCAGGTCGCCGTGTACCGGAACGTCGGTGTTTGCTGCGCCGTGCGTCGGTAACGCTCCGAGTCGTTCGCCGAGGTCGTGTTCGAACCGATGCAGTGGCTCGTCGATCGCTGGCCGCTGGCCGCGCAATGCGATGCCGGTGGTGGCGAGGAAGGTGAGCGTTTCGTGGCCAAGAGTGAGTGGCCCGAATCCGAGGGGTTCAGGGGTCGCGATACCTGGCAGCGGACGATCGGCGAGCAGCTGGAGAACCGAGGCTTCGTGACGCAACACATCGTCGTCCCCGCCGAGTTTCACCACCACGAGGTTGCCCGTCATCCGACCGAGTGCCGACAGTCGCTGGCGGCCGGATTGTCGGGGGAGTACGAGGCCCAAAGGTCGGAACCCCGGAAGAACCATGCGGAGCGCTGTGTCGAGGTCGTCGATGCCGTCGACCGGCCACGACGGGACGGGAGCACGCGACAGCTTCTCTGCGCCAGCGATCCGAACCGCGATCGTGCCAAAGCGGTCGACCAGGTCGCGGCGCCAATCGGATGTACCGGACAGCAGCCGAATGCCGCCAGCACGGCGACCGCTCGAGCGGTGCACCAACAGTCGGGTCGAACCCGGGAGGCGACGCCACGTCATCGGCTCGCCTGTCGGTACTCGTCGATGACGTCGCGATACAGATGCTCCATGGCCTCGACGCCAGCGGCCTCGGCATACGTCGAGTGAAAGCGCCGTCGGCCGGCGGCGCCGACCTCATCGACGAGATCGTCAGTGAGTTGCTCGAGCGCTCTGGCGAGCGCGTGCTCGTCGCCCGCGGGTGCCACGAGGCCGGCAGGAGAATCGGTGATTCGCGCAGCGTCGGATGCCGTCGTGGTGATCACCGGCAGCCCTGCCGCCATCGCTTCGATCAACACCATTCCGAATGGCTCGTACCACTCGGACGGAAACACGAAGGCGCGTGCGGTCAGCATGCGTGCGCGCACTTCGTCGTGAGAGAGCCAACCGGTGAACTGCACGCCGCGTGGTGCCGACTCGCGCGCTTGGCGTGCGTCGGGACCGTCGCCGATCACTGTGAGCCGCCGGTCCGGGCTCGACGAACTGCGTTCCCACGCTCGAAGCAGTGTCTGAATTCCTTTTGCCGCGGCCAAACGGCCGATGTAGAGCACTTCGTCTGACGTCGACGGCGCGGCGGTGCGCGAGCCTGGGTCGGACGTGAAGTGCGGCTTGACGGTGAGGCGGCTCGGTGGGAGGCCGATCTCGATGAGGCGGTCTGCCAGGAACTCTGACGGAGCGACGAATCGGTCGACTTTGGTCAGCCGCCGCCGTCGTCTGGTGAGTGAGACCTCAACGGCGGCGATCGCCGAGAGCGGCCGCGAGTCGCGATAACAGCCGTGGACGACGCCCTGCAGCGGTGATCGACCCACGCAGGACGTGCAGATCGCGCTCCCGCGAAACAGATCTGACCGAATACACCCGAGCCGGTAGTTGTGCACGGTCATCACGACGGGTCGACGTGCCTCGTGCGCTGCGTCGATTGCCGCACTGGAGAGCGCGAACCACGTGTTGTGAATGTGGACGATGTCGGGGTCGAAGTCGCGGCAGAGTTCGCTGACGCGACGTGCGACGTCTCGATTGCCGCCGCTGCGTGCGAGCGCCCGAACAGCGAGGCCGACACTGGCCGGATTCTGCTCGATCAGTTGCTCGACTTCATGGCCAGCGTCGCGAAGGGCCTGAGCTTCGGCCATCACGACGGTGTCTTCGCCGGCGGGTGTCCTGTAGCCAGCATGCAGTTGGAGCACCTTCACGATCGCTCACCAACGTCGGGTCGGGCTGAGGCGATCGCCTGTTCGAAACGTGGCCACGGTGGCGTCGTGTCGAGCAGGTCCGCGACCGCGATGACGTCGGGGGTGAAGCGCTCGACGAGGCGGGCCTCGAGGTCGGCATCGAGGGGGCTCGACCGTTGTGCTGCATTGCGCTGGACGCTGGTCGCCGAAGCTGGCATGCGGAGCGCCCCGACGCGGTCGGTAATCGCATCATGAACGGCCGTCGGCTCTGTGTAGTAGTGCTCGGAGAAGAACACGAGCAATCGATCCTGGCCCACGAGATCGAGCCATCGGCGCAGTGAACCGGCGTACTCGCTCTGTGCCGCGTACGACTGTTGCTCGTGAGCATGGCTGACGTCGATCTGTGCCGATGCGAGTTGGGTCGCCGCGTCGCCGACACGATCGGCCTCGCGATCGAGGGCGTCGCGTAGCGACAGTGTCTCGACGCCGTTGCGTGTTTGTTCCGCCCAATGCGACACGGCGCGCTCCACCGGGTCGCGGAGTAGGGCCACGAACGTCGTGGTCGGCAGTGCCGCAGCGGCACGGCGCGCGGCCAGTGGGTGGAAGAGGTAGTACGGGCTGGCCTCGGCGGTGAAGACCGAACCGACCTGGCGCCGGACTCGCCGGCGGGTCAATGACGTCGGGAAGTGGCTCCGGTACCAGCGTTCGCCTTTGGCGTAGTGGCTGTCGAAATAGTGGACGCCCTTTTGGTTCTCGCGGAGGGGCAGCCGGCGAGCCGATGGAACGAGCGGACACATCGCGGGATGCTGTTCGAGGTCGCGAAACAGCGAGGTTGTGCCGCTGCGCTTGGCGCCGATGATGACAAGATCAGGCTGGTGCCGAGCGACAACGGTGGCAAGAGCACCTGCGCGGACAACAGCTTTTGCGCTTCGTCTCGCGGTGTCGTCGATCGAGAGCCGCACCACGGCATTGTACGGGGCGGTTTCGGCCACTGAGGGCTTCGGTAAGGTGGTGTTTCAGCAGTGTGAAGAAGGCGTCAAGTTGTCCGGAGAATTGCCCCAAGCCATTGTGGATTGGCAGTTCTTGCGGCACAATGTCCCCGGAGGGCACGAGAATTGTGTTGCTCGACTGTGAGGATCTGATCCCACCAGAGCAACCCCGTGAGATGTTGACCAGAAGCGGCAGTGCCGGAGCCGAAAGGGCGGATGATGACAGACGTGCAGTTCATACCATCAGGACTCGCGGAGGAATTGTGGGACGACTTTCCCACGACCACCCGCCAGGGTCACCAAATCACGGAGAGTGACTATTCGACGTCCTGGGCGTCCACTGAGCCCACTCGCATCGTCAACACGCCACGCGGCGTCTACACACGGCTGGTGAAGCCGTTGGCCGATCGCTCGATCGCCGGCATTGCGCTCGTCGTCGCCATTGTCCCCATGGCCGTCATCGCCGCGGCAATTGCCGTCACCATGGGTCGACCGGTGTTGTTCCGCCAGCGTCGCATCGGGCTCGACGGCCATACATTCGAGGTGCTCAAGTTCCGCACGATGAACGAGGATCGTCGCAAGCAACAACTCGACGTCATCCACGACCGTCGCGAGACTCATAAGTCGTCGGACGACCCGCGCCACACGCCACTCGGCCGAATTCTTCGTCGGTACAGCCTCGATGAGCTGCCGCAGCTGATCAACGTCCTGCGCGGTGAAATGAGCATCATCGGTCCGCGGCCCGAGCTCGAGTCGATCGTGGCCGACTACCCCGACACGCTGAACCAGCGCCACCAGGTTCGACCGGGTCTCACCGGGCTCTGGCAGATCTCAGCTCGTGGCGACGGTCCGATGCACGAAAACGGCGAGTGGGATCTCGACTACGTCGAATCGGTCTCACTCAAGACCGACCTGCGCATCCTGGCCAAGACGCCGTCGGCGATGTTCGGCGACAAGGCCGGCGAATAGCGCGAACGCAGACCTGGCGAGACGCCCCACCTCGGTGGGCCTCGAATCAGCTGTAGCCGATGTAGTCGGGAGTTGATCCCGACGTCGGCGTGTACCGGCCGAACTTCTGGCCGAGAATCCGAGCCACGTAGCGCGGGTTGAGAATCAGGTAACGACGCCACAGTCGCTTCGGGTTGGCGAGCAGACGCTGCGCCCACTGCAACCCGGCACGTTGGACCCACGCTGGCGGCTCCTTGGCGAGCCCGGCGTGGAAGTCGAACGCTGCGCCGACCGCCAGCAGCGGCATCGACAGCCGTTGCGCGTGCTCGTACGCAAACACTTCTTGGCGGGGGCAGCCGAGACCGACCATGCAGATCTTGGCGCCGGTCGCTTTGATGTCGGCAGCAACTGCGTCCATCTCCGCCTCGGTCGATGCCGCGAACCGCGACGGTTGCATGCCGGCGATTTCGATGCCTGGTGTCAGGGTCGGCAGTCGCTTCGCCAAGTGGTCGAGCGTCTCTTGCGTCGAGCCGTAGAAGTAGACGGGCAGCGATGCCGCGGCGGCGGCCTTGCATACTTCGAGCGTCAGGTTCGGCCCGTAGACCCGGTCGGTCAAACCGGTGTCGTGCAGCCGGTTCATCGCCCACCGGACGGGTTGACCGTCAGGCGTGATCAGGTCGAAGTCATTCAGTCGTTCGATGTGCTGCGCGTCGTCGACGCCTTCCATCACGCCGTGAACTGCGAGTGCCGATACCGAGTACGCCCGACCTTCCTGCGCCGCGTCGATGATGCGTTTCGTCGCTGCTTCGTAGTCGACGGCGTCGATGTTGACGCCGAGAACGGAGACTTTGCCCTTGTCGATCATGCGTGTGACCCGTTTGTTCGTTCGTGGCCTGAGCTCAGGCCCAGCGGTCCTTGTTGGCTTCGCACATCTCTTCGAGAATCGCACGCACGTTGTACTTGAGCGACCAGTCGGGATAGTGCTCGGAGAAGCGGGCGTTGCTGCCCACCCACCAGATGTGATCGCCGATGCGGTTGTCTTCGACGTAGGTGTGGTCGAGCTTCTTGCCCGTGATGTCTTCGCACATCGCGATGGCTTCCTGCATCGAAGTGTGCGAGAAGCGCCCTCCACCGATGTTGTAGACCTCGGCGCTACGCGGCGCCTTGTAGACCTCTTCGAAGCAGTTGATGAGGTCGGACGAGTGGATCGCGTCGCGGACCTGCTTGCCCTTGTAGCCGAACACGCGGTACGCCGTGCCCGACATCGTGCACTGCATCATGTAGGCGAGGAATCCGTGGAGTTCGGCCGCAGAGTGGTTCGGACCGGTGAGTGTGCCGCCACGGAAACAGGAGGTCTTCATGCCGAAGTAGCGGCCGTACTCCTGCACGACCACGTCGGCGGCGACCTTGGAGGCGCCGAACAGGCTGTGCTTGGTCATGTCGATCGACATGTCTTCTTTGATGCCGTCGTTGTAGTCGTGGCTGGGGTCGATTTCCCACCGGGTGTCGAGTTCCTCGAGCGGCAAGAGGTTGGGCGTGTCGCCGTAGACCTTGTTGGTCGACGTGAAGATGAACACGGCCTCGGGGCAATGCTGGCGCGTGTTCTCGATCATGTTGAGCGTGCCGACAGCGTTGACGTCGAAGTCGGTGAACGGGTCGCGTGCCGCCCAGTCGTGGCTGGGCTGCGCAGCGGCGTGAATGACCACCTTGATGTCGGTGCCGTAGGTCTTGAACAGCTCTTCGACCGCAGGGCGGTCGCGAATGTCGAGCGAGGCGTGGGTGTACTTGTCGCCGAGCTTCTCCTCGAGCGCCGTGGCCATCCAGGCCGTTGAGGAGTCGTCGCCGAAGAAGACCTTGCGCATGTCGTTGTC